>CACPHA010000005.1 GCA_902633655.1 Paracoccaceae bacterium | reverse complement strand
ATACACAATTAAACGAACTGGACCGATGACAATGGCTGCAAGTTTGGGCACCGGCTTCTTGAAAACGCACCCCGATCTTGAAACTCCTGACATTCAGTTTCACATCCAACCCTTCAGCGCAAACAATATTATGGAGGGAACGCATCCTTTTTCCGCATTCACTACATCAGTACTTCAGCTACGCCCTGAAAGCACTGGAAGTATTAAGCTAAAGTCGCCAGATAGTCGAATTTATCCGGCGATATATCCCAACTACCTAGCTACAAAAATGGATCAAAAGACTATTATTCGAGGTATTCAAATAGCGCGGGAAATAGCAGCCACTGATCCTTTGGAAAAGCATATTACTGAAGAATACTCTCCCGGCCAAACAATTTCTATGGATGATGAAGAGGGTATATTAGAGTGGGCGCGAAACACGGCAGTAACGATTTATCATCCTACCGGAACCTGCAAAATGGGCTCGGACCTGATGAGTGTAGTAGACGCGCGCCTACGTGTACATGGTGTGAGAGGTCTGCGCGTCGCAGATGCGTCAATAATGCCAACTATAACTTCAGGGAATACCAATGCACCCTCAATCATGATTGGTGAAAAAGTTTCAGACATGATACTGGAGGGAGACACTTAATAATGGATCAAGCACTCGATTTTGGGCAGATCATTATTGCAGACCTAATATTATCAGGAGACAACGCACTTATCATCGGTATGGCTGCAGCTGGTTTGTCCCCCGAATTGCGTAAGACAGCGATTTTTTATGGAATGGTAATTGCCGCCGTTTTAAGAATTATTTTCGCTATTATTGCAACAAAGCTGTTGGCGATACCAGGTATCTTATTCTTCGGGTCTGTACTTTTGTTTTGGGTTTGTTGGCGATTATTTGTTGAAATTCGTCAAAGCTCCGAGGAGCAAACTAAAGCTTTACAAATGTCGAACATGACCATCGCGCAGGCGCCGACAAAAACTAACAAAAAGACCCTTTTTTCAGCTCTTGTTTCAATTACCATTGCTGACGTTTCAATGTCTTTAGACAACGTCCTAGCAGTGGCAGCAATAGCCGATGGCGATACTACAATGCTGGTATTCGGCCTCGGATTAGCAATTGTTCTAATGGCATTTGCAGCTACTTTGATAATGCACCTCTTAGCTTCCTATCGCTGGATTAGCTGGATAGGGTTAGCTGTACTAATCTACGTAGCTGCTGAAATGCTTTTTCGAGGTTTTTTCGATAATTCTCATGGCATTGGGCCAATGCTCGGATTTATAAATGGTTTTGATTTTGGAAAAGGACATTAAATTTCTAATCACGTTTGGAAGCACAAAAAATTCGAATTAGGCGAAAGATATACATGGCTAAATATGCTAATAAGTGGAGATTAGATGGCTTATGAATACCTAAAAAAAGCAACTTTAACTTCAAAATCAGACCCACCTGAAGTAAGTACAACTGTCCGAACTATTCTTGCCGATATTGAATCGGGAGGTGAAACGAAAGCTTTGGAGTATTCAGCGCTATATGATCGTTATAACGGGCCGGCTATTTTGTCACGGCAAGAAATTGATTATGCAAGTTGTTTAGTTTCAGATAAACTCAAAGCAGATATACTGTCCAGTCATAACAATGTAAGGAGGTTTGCCGAAGCTCAGAAATCTACCGTCTCCAACTTTGAATACGAAGTAGAACCAGGTTTGATTCTTGGCCAAAAAGCGATTCCAATAAACATAGCAGGTTGTTACGTGCCAGGCGGCCGATACAGCCATATTTCTAGCGCAATAATGACGGTTACAACTGCTAAAGTTGCAGGATGCAAACATATTATCGCATGCTCCCCACCAGCCCCTAAGATCGGCATCACACCTGCAATCATCTATGCAGCGCATATTTGTGGAGCGGATCAGATACTTGCAATGGGTGGAGTACAAGGTCTGGCAGCAATGGCATATGGACTTTTTGGATTGCCTAAAGCGAATATCCTGGTTGGGCCAGGAAATCAATATGTTGCAGAAGCAAAACGCAAACTTTTTGGACAGGTTGGTATTGACATGCTCGCCGGCCCAACAGACAGCTGCATCCTTGCCGATGCAAGTGCCGATGCACTTTTTGTCGCAACTGATTTAGTCAGCCAAGCTGAACATGGTTATAACTCGCCCGTCTGGCTTGTAACAGATACCCGTTCTCTGGCGGAAAAAATTTTGAACTTGGTTCCTAGATTAATTGAAGACTTGCCAGAGCTTAACAGAAATAATGCACTTGCAGCATGGCGGGATTATGCTGAAGTTATCTTATGCCAAAATCGGGAAGAAATGGCAGCAACTGCAGATAGCTATGCTCCAGAGCACCTCACCGTACAAGCCAATGATTTAGATTGGTGGTTTAATAGGCTTAGTTGCTACGGTTCCTTATTTCTAGGTGAGGAAACAACTGTTTCATATGGTGATAAAGCATCGGGAACCAATCATGTGCTTCCGACCTCAGGCGCAGCATCTTATACTGGTGGTTTATCAGTCCATAAATTTATGAAAATTGTCACATGGCAGAGGGCGACCCGTGAGGGATCCAAGCAAGTTGCTGTAGCAACAGCCCGTATTTCTCGTCTCGAGGGAATGGAAGGGCACGCACGATCAGCCGATATTCGATTAGAAAAATATTTTCCACACGAAAAGTTTGATTTAACGGGATTAGTGTGATCTGCAAAATACCTTTTTCTACCAAATAAAGGCACACTTTTCAGCGGTCTTAGCAGAACTAAAAAACATACCTCATAACCGGCTGGTCCTCACAGAGTACAAACCCTGCTTGAATTGTTTTCCAAACTTGAAAGTACAACAAGTCGCGAACTTTTTAGGCTGATCTACTAAAAAAGAGAGATATTCAAAGTCCAAACAGATAAGTCCGTCATTGACGTTCTAGACGCAAAAGGCAAAGATAACTTCTATGAACGCCAGCGTGGCGATTATGGTATTTGCCAAACCAACATTATCAGGGGGATGACAGTCATCCGTAATGTGGTGCCTTCAGATGCATAGCATGCTGAGGGAGAACTCATGCAAATATGACTCAGCCACGCTAAGTCACCACAGCTTGTGCTTGATTTGTAGCGGGGGAAAGACATGCTTGAGACGCGCCTTACACTTAAAGCTGAAGACATCGATTCCATGGTGCAGGGCTATCAAGTTCATCGCGATGTCTATACTAGCAATGAAGTCTATCAACTAGAAATGCGCCATCTATTTGCAAACACTTGGGTTTTTGTAGGCCATGAGAGCCAAACCCCTAAACAAGGTGACTACTTCACGACACAGATTGGCAATCAACCCGTTATACAAGTCCGCCATACCGACAATGGAGTTAAAGTTTTACACAACCGATGCCCGCACAAAGGTACAAAGATTGCCCTCGACCGTGAAGGTAATACTGGTAAATTTTTCCGTTGTCCCTACCACGCATGGTCTTTTAAGACTGACGGATGCCTGCTCGCTATACCTCTGAAAAATGGCTATGAAGGCACAGGACTCGATAAAAATGAAAATTCAAAAGGTATGAAAGCTGTCGGCGCTGTCAAAAATTATCGTGGCTTTATATTTGCCCGCCTAGCAAAGGAAGGTATCGATTTTGAAGAATTTTTCCTAGATAGTCTTTCATCCATTGATAACATGGTGGATCGCTCCCCTGCAGGGAAGCTAGAGGTTGCAGGGCCACCTTTGCGCTACATGCATAAGTGTAATTGGAAAATGCTGGTTGAGAATCAAACAGACACCTGCCACCCCATGGTAGCTCATGAAAGCTCTGCGGGAACTGCTAAAAAGATTTGGAAAAAACTGGGCAGCCCTAAACCCCAGCCTCCAGCCATGCAGATTATTGCACCATTCATGTCTCCCTACGCGTTTTTCGAAGATATGGGAATTCGTACTTGGCCCAATGGTCATGGGCATACAGGAGTAAACCATTCAATTCACTCTGACTACTCAGCGATACCAGGATACTTTGAAGCAATGAGTAAAGCATATGGCGAGAGCCGTGCAAAAAGCATATTGGATGAAAACCGTCACAACACGATTTATTTTCCTTCTATCATGGTCAAAGGACCTATTCAGCAGCTACGCAACTTCATACCGCTAAGCCCAGACAAAACCCTTGTTGAAAGCTATATTTACCGTCTGATAGACGCTCCTGATGAACTTTTGGCACGTACAGCAATGTATAATCGGATGATCAATGCACCAACATCGATAGTAGGACATGATGATCTTGAAATGTATGAACGTGCCCAAGAGGGCTTGATGTCCGATGGAATCGAGTGGGTGAATTTGCAGAGGCTTTATCCGGGAAAAGAAGAAGACTTTTCTAAAGAAGCCGTAGAAAATGGGACAACAGAGCGGCAAATGCGAAACCAATTCGATGCTTGGCGACGCTTTATGACTACTACAATGCCACAAAGTACAGTCAGTGCCATAGAGGCCGCAGAGTGAGCGACATATCCAAAGATGATTTGATTGACTTTATCTATGCCGAAGCCAGAATGCTGGATGAAGGGCATTATGATGATTGGCTCAAACTTTGGATTCCGGATGGACATTACTGGATGCCACTGGATTATAAACAGGATGATCCGCTTTTTGTTACCTCGTTAATGTATGAGGATATGTTTATGCTTAAACTGCGCGTGGAACGGTTGAACGGAGCACGTACCTTTAGCCAAAAACCAAAAAGCCGCTGTCACCACGTGATTCAACGTCCTTTTGTCGACAAACTCGACAATAAAGAAGGTCACTATGTGACAAATACCTCAATGCACTATGTGGAAACGCGACTGGATGAACAGTTTCTTTTGGCACTGACCGCAACCCATGAATTAAAGCGGATAAAGGGAAGTTTACGCATTGCAAACAAGCGCGTTGACTTACTGAATTCTGACGCCGCTTTTGGAAACATACAGCTACTTCCATGACTCTGCCCGAGCCAAAATCCGTCTTTGCTGCTTTTGAACAAACAGCAAAACAGTGGCCAGAACGAGATTTTCTTGAAGTTATGCCAGAAACGGCAAGAATTTATGAAATTGAGCCTGGAGCAATCAGCTATGAAGCAGCACTTAAACGCGTCTTGCAATATCACAAGGCCTTCGATAGGGCCGGTTACCAAAGGGGCATGCGGGTCGCCATGCTATTGCAAAATAGACCAATTTACTTTTTGATCTGGCTGGCATTGAATCGGCTTGGCATATCAGTTGTGCCAATCAACCCTGATCTGCGCATTACAGAACTTACATACCTAATAAGTCATTCCGAGCCAGCGCTTATTATCACTATTGCATCCCGCCAGGACGAACTCAAAAGAGCAAGCAAGTCCGTACCGTTAAGCGTGAAAGTTATTGGGCCAAATGATCCAATTGAACCTCCCTCCAGTTGCGGCGTCGTAACCAAATATAAAAACGAAGAGACGCAAGAAGCAGCCCTTCTGTATACCTCCGGAACTACTGGAAAACCAAAGGGGTGTGTTTTGCCAAATACATATTTTCTCTTGGCAGGCGATTGGTATGCAAATGTAGGGGGCTTGGCCAGCCTATCACGTAAAGGCGAACGGATGATCACACCTTTGCCGATGTTTCATATGAACGCTATGGCATACTCCTTTATGGCGATGGTACGGATTGGTGGTTGCCTGATCGCACTTGATCGCTTCCATCCCGATACATGGTGGGCTGATGTATCGCAGTCCAGAGCCACCAGCCTACACTATCTTGGAGTGATGCCTACCCTCCTAATGAGTATAAAACCTTGCCTTGAAGAAAAACTACATTCCGTTCGATTTGGATTTGGTGCAGGCATTGATCCAAAATTACATCGCGCATTTGAAAAACGTTTCGGCATACCGCTTGTCGAAGCCTGGGCCATGACCGAAACGGGCGCTGGCGCTGTAATAGCGGCAAGCACTACAGATCGTTTGATAGGTCAATCCTGTCTAGGACAACCTGGACAAGATATTGAATGCAAAATTATTGATGAGTATGGGAATGATGTCCCCGAAAATATGCCTGGCGAATTGCTTGTTCGGCGCTCCTCGGGCAATCCAAGATATGGATTTTTCTCCCATTATTATAAGGATCCTGAAGCAACCGAAGAGGCCTGGAAAGATGGTTGGTTTCACACCGGTGATATGGTGCGACAAGAAGAAAACCGAAATGTTTTCTTCGTTGATCGTAAGAAAAACATCATTCGCCGATCCGGTGAAAATATTGCCGCCCTTGAGGTAGAATCCGTTCTCTTACGCCATCCTGCAGTTTCTTCTGTGGGAGTTACTTCAGTCCCAGATCCCATAAGAGGGGAAGAAGTCTTTGCCTTCATAATCACTGAACTTCCATCAAAAGATACGGCAATTGAAGTTATGGAATGGTGCTTGGTGGAGATGGCCTATTATAAGGCCCCAGGTTTTGTTTGCTTTGTAAATGAATTGCCTCTTACAGCCACCCAGAAAATTGAAAGGACAGAATTAAAAAAAAATGCGGTAATACTGTTGGACGAGCCAAATACGATCACTACGGCACATCTGAAAAAAAGGCAGACTATTTGATGCAGCGGCGCCGATCATATGAAGGTATTGTGCTTACAGCACCATTCTCGATGCCTTATCAGCGGTATTCTATCAAAACCGCTCATTGGTGGATAGCTCGAGCCCTGAAGGGTAGCCTTAGTCTTGCGGGCTTACAACCAGCTGATGTAGACGGATTCACAGTTTCAAGCTTTACACTATTTCCTGACACTGCGGTTGGTCTGACTCAACACCTTGGTCTTTCTCCCCGCTGGCTCGATCATATCCCAATGGGTGGAGCGAGCGGTGTCGTAGCGCTGCGACGCGCTGCTCGTGCGGTACAGTGCGGAGATTCGGATATTGTGGCATGTGTTGCAGGGGATACTAACCATATCGACAGTTTTCGGCTAATGCTCTCAAGCTTTTCACGCTTTGCGTCTGACGCCTCCTACCCCTATGGCTACGGCGGACCAAATACTAATTTCGCACTTCTCACAGATCGCTACATGCAGGAATTTGGCGCCACTCGCGAAGATTTTGGCAGAATATGCGTTGCACAACGTAAAAATGCACTTTTAAATCCCGGCGCCGTAATGAAAAAGCCTCTTTCTCTAAGCGATTATATGAAGGCAAAAACCATTTCCGACCCAATCGCCCTCTTTGATTGTGTTATGCCCTGTGCCGGATCTGACGCTTTCCTCGTAATGCGGCAAGAAGAGGCTGAACGTCGCAAGATACCCTTTGCACGCATTGCTGGTACGATAGAAAGACACAATGCCCACGCTGAAGATCCAATCCAGCTCAGAGGTGGGTGGACTGTAGATGTCGATGAACTTTGGGACATGGCGGACTGCAGTCCGGATGCAATAGACGTTGTACAAACCTATGATGATTACCCCGTCATTGTCGCCATGCAGATCGAAGACCTTGGATTTTGCGGAAAAGGCGAAGCGCCTCATTTTCTAAGTGGTAAAGATATGACGATCAAAGGGGATTTCCCCCACAATACCTCTGGCGGTCAGCTCTCCGCAGGGCAGGCAGGAGCAGCCGGTGGATTTATTGGATTGGTAGAAGCGATACGGCAAGTCTCGCAACAGGCCGGAGGGACACAAGTAGGTGGGGCAAAAATTGCGCTTGTATCAGGCTTTGGTATGATCAACTATGACCGCGGAGTTTGCTCAGGTGCAGCTATTCTCAAGGCGGCTAACCCATGACAAACCCACTTTTACCACCACCAAGAAAAGATCCGCAAAAGCGTACTGTTTCACCAACACGCCCGCCAGAGGCTCGTAGCCGAGCTGCACTTGGGCTGAGCGCAGCCGCAGCTGAAGGGCGTTTTGCCCTTCAGCAATGTACCGAGTGCGGGAAAATTCAGTATCCGCCACGTGATGCTTGTAGTAATTGCTTATCCACTGAACTCAGGTGGAAAGATACAGACTGCCTGGGCAGCATCCTTGCAGAAACGAGGTTACGCACATCAATTAAGCCCTATTTTCGTGAACGGACCCCCTGGCGCACTGGCACCGTTAAACTTGATTCAGGGCCAGTGATTATCTGTCACCTTCATGGTGATTGTGAGCGGAATGGCCGTGTGCAAATCATCAATCGGCTTGATCGATCTGGACAGGCTGTTCTGTTCGCACTTCCCCAAAAGCGGAGCCTATATATGGAAGACGACCCACAACTTAGAGCGATGACCAGCGACCCGAAACACCGGCGAATCCTAATCACAGATGCCCGCAACCCAAATACACCCTATATTGCTAAATCTTTAGCTGCTGCGGGAGCGTCTCTAATCTTTATCGGTGAATCGGAAAATTGGCGCCCCTACCCTGGACAAGAGGCCGTTGCCCAACTGGATAAAGTCGAGGTGCTTCCCCTAGACGTAACAGACACGCAATCAGTTCAAAAACTTGCAGGCGCTATTGGTGGGAAGACCGATATCTTAATTAATAATGCCCACTTTGTTCGCCCAGGCGGAGTCTTTGTGCGGGGCGATACTGCAATGGCAAAAGAAGAGATCGAGGTGAATTACTTCGGGCTGATGCGCTTGGCACAGGCTTTTGGCCCTGCTATGTGCACTCGAACAGCTGATGGTGAAAATGCGGCAGTTGCTTGGGTTAATATTCTGTCAGTTCATTCGCTGTCAAATAATCCCCAATATGGGTGCTATTCTGCCTCTAACGCGGCAGCGCGATCTTTGAGCCAATCTCTCAGGGCAGAATTTCGCACCGCTGGTCTTAGAGTCATGAACATTTATTGCGGCCCAACGGAGGACGACTGGTATCAACCTTTACCACCTCCAAAAGTCTCACCAGAAACAGTAGCCAAAAACCTTGTAGAAGGGCTACGGAATGGACTTGAAGAAACCTATTGCGGAGATGTGGCCAAAGATCTCTTCGAACGCTTCAGGGAAAGCCCCCACATCCTGGAACGTGAAATGACACTTGCTGGAGAGGGCCCATGAGCATGAAGCTCCTGACGAAGCTCGCAACCGCAATCGCAGACGGAAGTGTGAAAATCGTAGATCTTACTCACACGCTAGATCCTGATTTTCCAGTCATTATTCTTCCGCCAGAATTTAATCAATGCGCCCGATTTCGGATGGAAGAACTTAGTGCCTATGATCATAGAGGTCCTGCTTGGAAATGGCATAACCTGACCCTTTCCGAACACACAGGCACACATTTTGACGCACCTTCACATTGGATTTCAGGTCGTGATCTACCAGATAATTCAGTGGATGCCATCGCCCCTGAACAGTTTATAGGACCTGTTGTTGTGATTGATTGCACCCTAGGCGCCGCAATGGATGAAGATTTCGAACTTACTGCACCTTTCATATCTGATTGGGAAAGTAATTACGGAAAAATTCCAAATGGGTGTTGGGTGCTTATGCGCACAGACTGGTCTAAGAAGTCGGGACGGAACTACCTCAACATGCGTGAAGACGGGCCACACTCTCCCGGCCCAACGCCCGAAGCAATCCGTTTTCTGATTGAAGAGAGGGATATTCGCGGGTTTGGTACGGAAACCGTTGGTACAGATGCTGGTCAAGGAGGCCATTATAATCCACCGTATCCTGCGCATTACTTCCTTCATGGCGCTGGGAAATATGGGCTTCAGTGTCTGGCCAATCTGGACCAGCTGCCTCCGACAGGTGCCATCCTTCTTGCTGCTCCCTTGAAAATTAAGGATGGCACCGGAAGCCCACTTCGGGTCATGGCGATGATTCCAGGAGGTAACACATGACCAAATATACTGCATTGATAACAGGAGGTAATAAAGGAATAGGTGCGGACCTAGCTAAACGGCTGCTTATTCAGGGGTATAGAGTCATTTCCATGTCTCGTAACGCTCCCAAGGTAACTGATGAAAACTTATTTTCAATTGAAGTTGACCTTTTTGATGATGGGGCAGTTGCATTAGCTGCCAAACAAGTAGAAAAGCTTCACAATGTGACCCATCTGATCCACAATGCGGGCCTGATCTGGCCTAATCTAATTGAGGAAACAAATCCAAGTGATATTAGGGAGCTTGCACAACTTCACCTTGGTTCGGCACTCTCGCTACTTAAAGCAGTTTTGCCCAGAATGAAAGAACGCCGTTTTGGTCGCGTTATTTTTAACGGGTCACGCGCTGCCCTTGGCTTGCCTAGTAGGACTGCTTATAGCTCTACCAAAGCAGGTATCACTGGTATGGCCCGTACCTGGGCGTTGGAATTAGCCCCCCATGGTATCACGGTTAATGTTGTGGCACCTGGCCCCATACAGACCGACAATTTCTGGGGTTTAATCGAAAAGGGCAGTGAACAAGAAGAAAGCCTAAAAAAACGCATCCCGGTGGGCAGATTGGGTACTACCCAAGATGTCTCTAGAGCATTTTTGTTTTTTTGTGATCCCCAAAATAGCTTTGTTACTGGCCAGACACTTTACGTCTGTGGCGGTGCAAGCGTTGGAGGAATGAGTTTATAAATAATATTCATCATGCAGTTTTAGGCTAAAACTTTAATCAGAAATTCTTGGGTATCAACAATAAATCGGTTACAATTGCTACCTTGACAAATACTCTTGTCACTTCGGGAGCAGACTTATATTGCCTTTTTTTAAAGGAGCGCTGTAATGAGCTTAAACAGTTTCGGACATTTGTTCCGAGTTACAACCTGGGGCGAAAGCCATGGGCCAGCATTAGGCGCTACAGTTGACGGCTGTCCTGCCGGGATCAGTATTAACGAAAACCAAATCCAAAACTGGTTAGATAAACGAAAGCCAGGTCAAAACAAATTCACCACTCAGCGCCGTGAAGCTGATGAAGTAAAAATTCTTTCAGGCGTCTTTGAAGGTAAAACAACCGGTACGCCCATTCAGCTTATGATCCGCAATATAGATCAGAGATCCAAGGACTATGGGGATATTTCAGAAACTTTTCGGCCAGGGCATGCAGATATTACATACTGGCAAAAATATGGGATACGGGATTATCGCGGTGGCGGCCGGTCTTCTGCACGCGAAACGGCTGCCCGTGTCGCAGCCAGTGGTATCGCCCGCGCCGCTTTAAGGGAACTTTTACCAGACCTGAGCATTAAAGGTTACATGGTACAAATGGGTGAACTGCGAATAAATCGTAAAAATTTTGATATAGATCAAATACATCAAAACGCTTTTTGGGTGCCCGATGAAAAGGCGGCTCTTGACTGGGCCGCCTACCTAGACGATATTCGTAAGGACCATAACTCTGTTGGTGCCGTGATTGAAGTCGTGGCTAAAGGCATGCCAGTTGGGCTAGGTGCGCCGATCTACGGCAAACTAGATGCGGACTTAACGGCAGCAATGATGTCAATCAACGCGGTGAAAGGGGTTGAGATTGGTGAAGGGATGGCCTCCGCCAACTTGACAGGTTCAGCTAACGCGGACGAGATATTCATGGATAGCAATGGGGAACCTGCTTATTCATCGAACCATGCAGGTGGAATTTTGGGGGGAATTTCCACCGGGCAGGATGTTATTGTTCGCTTTGCAGTAAAACCAACCTCTTCCATTCTGACACCTCGGAAATCCATAACGAATTCAGGCGAACCCATTGAAGTAATTACAAAGGGCCGACATGACCCATGCGTTGGGATCCGTGCTGTACCAGTCGGAGAGGCCATGATGGCGTGTGTACTTCTTGATCACTTTCTACTGCACCGGGGTCAGATGGGTGAGAGTACTTATGGTTCTATTGGGTAGCTAAGATAAAACTCTAACCACCGCCTAAATAAGATTTTTTAGACATTTGAACTGCCAAGATACCAATAGTTATGACAATTACTCCTACAAAATCTACTACACTCATCGCTTCCCCCAATACGAATGAAGCAATTACAACTCCAAAAAATGGATTAAGAAAATGAAATGTTGCTGCTTTAACGGTGCCAATCCGATTTACTAACATGAACCATATAAATGTCGCAGCTAGACCAGGTATCAGGGTTGTGTATAAAAATGCAAGAATGAAGGGCCAGCTCCAAGTCACATAAATACTTTCTGATAAAGCGCCAGCTATGGCCAGGAATACAGCTCCGATGATCATCTGCAACCCTACAACCATCATCACATTGCCACCTTCACTTGCACCCCGCACCGCAAGAGTTGCAACCGTCAATGCCACCGCACCGATCATGCAAAGAACAATTCCATAGCTATCTGCACCATCCGTAATCCTGAGCCTCATAATCATAGCAACGCCCAGAAAACCCAGGCATAATCCGACACTTGCTAGCAAGGACAAACGCTCTCGGAATATCACCCATCCTGCAAACGCCACCATCAAGGGCATCGATGATGCAATTATAGAGGCAAGTGAAGCCTCAACGGTCTGCATACCCAAAAAGTTTAAGCCCAGGTAGAGGGCATTCTGGAAAATTCCAAAAATGATCGTTGCTTTCCATTGGCCTCTTGTAAGATAATAGGTTTGACCAAGGAACCGGGCGATACACACACCAATTATACCAGCTATAAAGAACCTTATTGATAAGGTCAGCAAGGGCGGTGCAACAGCGACAATTATTTTCGCAGAACTAAAAGCTGACGACCAGATCAACGAAAATAAAACACCCATAAAAATGGCACGAAGGTCCATCACTAATCTCCAAAAACCCAATCATCCTGGTCGCACGTGTCAAAAAAAATGAAAAGGGCCGCTGCTGCGACCCTCCTACTCTAAGTTTTATCAAGTGAATTAGCCGTTGACGCTATCTTTAAGTGCCTTGGCAATTGTCATCTTAACAACTTTGTCCGCTTCCTTTTTAAACTGTTCACCAGTGGCAGGATTTCTTACCATCCGCTCCGGACGCTCCCTGCACGAAATTTTCCCAACTCCAGGCAAAGTTACAGCACCACCTCCAGAAACTTCCCTAGTGATAATGTTACAAACTGCGTCAAGCGCCCCGCCTGCTGATTTTTTATCTGAACCCATTTCATCAGCGAGTGTTGCTACCAACTGTGTTTTTGTCATTGGTTTAGACATTAATTTTCTCCTAAGCTGCCCAAGATTTGTGTCCTCATTGGCAGACTTTAACTGAATGTTGTTTATTAATACAACAATTAGCGTACTTTAATTTGCAATTTACATCCTTTATTCCCATGTTTAACCAAATTATATGGATCCGGGCCACTGAAAACTGCAAAATTTCGAAGCCTGGAGGTATTGAATGTCTATTTTCCTTAATCGCTCCGTTTACTGTTTGCCAATGAGAAAAATTCTTGAACCATGGATTTCTTTTATTTTTTGGCCACAGCAAACTACATAGAACCACAATAAGGTATCTTTTCGCCCTTAGTTAACAAAACCTGCATTAGAACAAATAAAATTATATATGTAAGAATTGAACTGATGCGATATAAATTTTACACTTATAGATCCAAGCTTAATCCAAAGTTTGTGATTAAATAATCTTTAAGAGACGCAAGGCAAAAATCAATATCTGTAGGCCTATGATAGTTTATCAAAAACTTGATGTTCTAGGGTACCTTCAAAGCCAGTTGAAGTGTAAGTTTAGTTAAAATGTGATACCTTTGGCGCGAGCATACTAAACTAATGTAACGTTCGTAAAATTAAAAAAAGAGGGTCTATAGTTAAAAAAGGGGAGACAAGAGATGTCCATCTCACATATCAGACTGAACATGGGTTACTGGAAGGAACGTGTTGATTTAGCTGCTGCATTTCGCTGGACTGAGCGCTTAAACTATCATGAAGGTGTCGCAAATCATTTTTCACTTGCTATAAATGAAGATGGCACCAAATTTCTAATGAATCCCAATCAGAGCCATTTCGCTCGGATAAAAGCAAGCGATATCATTGAGATCGATGCCAATGACCCAGAAACTCTGTCCGGACCTAATGCTCCAGATCCAACAGCCTGGGGATTACATGGGTCAATCCACCGCCGTTGTCCTCACGCTAGATGCGCCATGCACGTACACTCTATACATGCCACAGTTCTAGCATCGCTTAAGGATAGTCGGCTTCCACCAATAGATCAAAATTGTGCGGCTTTTTATGATCGGTATGTGATCGACGATGAATACGGGGGGCTTGCTTTTGAAGATGAAGGCGAACGCTGTGCTGCAATGCTTCAGGATCCCCAAAAAAGGGTCATGATAATGGGCAACCATGGGGTTTTAATAATTGGCGCCAATGTCGGCGATACTTTTAATAGGCTATACTATTTTGAACGCGCCGCAGAAACATATATCCGCGCATTGCAGACAGGCCAACAACTTAAAGTTTTATCCCATGAAGTGGCTTCCAAGGTAGCTGATCAGCTTGATACTTTTGCAGAGCAAGACCAACGGCATTTTGAGGAACTAAAAGCTATTCTAGATGAAGAAGGTTGCAACTACAGCCAATAGGTAGAACATGACCAGACCATGTTAAAGCGACTCTGAACTTCAGCGTTGGCTTTACCGGCCCGCAAAACCAATTGCGTTAAATCCTATTTTTGAATGGCCGCCCAAACCATTAGCAATATGGCACTGGTATTCAGCCTATTGGCTCGCAGCCGCAACCACCACTCTAGCAGTGGTCTTAGCCGTTGTAGCCTATTTCATAATCCATCCCCCACTTTCCACTATGCAAAGTGTAGAACTAAAATGGGTCATACAAGTCTGGATTGCGAATTTTGTCCCACTCACGATATGTGCTGGACTTCTGAATATCTGATTGTGCCGATTAAAAAGTCAAAAGAAAGCATTCAAGTTTGATTCACGTCAACCCACGCAAAACAACGAAACATTCACCTTCAGAAACCAGGTCCATGATAATATGTTTTAGACTTTAGCGAGTGGTGTCAAACTCTGACTCTGTAGCCCAATGTATATTATTCTGGGCAATGGCAAACAGGTATGATCCGGTATTCTTTTTCCGGTAAAACGTTTTGATTATTTGTCATGTTTCCATTCTTTATACTGTGGGGCAGTTTTCATTTTTACTGGGTCCATGGAGTACTACACTGGCCACCTCTATACCGAATCTCCCATGCTCTACATGATAGGAATGTTAACGTTGGGCCCTGGTCAGTAATATCCATGCACCCAGTGGATTGTCTGCTTTTCTCTACCAATTTTATTATTCATTTTTGTTCCAACCCACCCCCTGCACATTATGTTCCATGGTTTCATCCAATTGATCCATGCAGTTTTTTCAAATTCTGGATTTGAAAAGCTCTACGTTGCCGATAAAGGGTGAGCTAAAATTGGAGACTTTTCCACCAGCTGAATCATCGTTATCATGAAGTCACCTTTATGCACGGCCTCTTGGCCGCAAAACGCCGCTGCCTATTTACCCATGTAAAGACGAACTTCGTCAATGTACACTTTACCCGAAAACGCAGCTTAAAATGGTTTTTGCCACTTCTCCTGAAAGGCGCGCAAACCACCTTTGGGACCGGATCCTTGATTGCCCACCCAGCGAAATTGTTCTGAAAAAATCGCCTATATCTGCAATTCTATGATCGCTGAGACCACCGACCATGTTTCAATAGCACTACGCGTTTGCTCAATCTTAGTCATATCCGTATCGCGCGTTAGTACTGCCTGTTCCGGTCTTGCTCCTATCAAACAATTCTTTTCCGATGTCGCCCATAGACCGCTGAAAAAGCCAGAAACACTCCACTAAGGGTTGAAATCATCCCTGCCGCACTCACAGTGTCAGAAAATCCCAACCAGAGAGGAGCATAACTCGCCAAAATATAACCAGCCAAAGTGGCAGATAGCGCGAGACCCAAACTCAAAAATACTTGCGTCCTTACATTGTTGGTCAAAAGTCGGGCGGAAGCTGGGGGACACAGGATCATAGCAATTACAATGATCGATCCAACGGCATCAAAAGCCGCCACGGCTGTTATTGCAGCGAAAATTACCAGAAGTAATCCTATCAAAGGGGCCTGTGTTCCGATGGTGCGGGCATATGCTTCATCAAAACTGATCAAAACTAAGGGACGCCAGAAAATATATGTGAACAAGCAAATCAACAAAAAAACAGTCAACATTCTAAAGAACTGGGGTGGCATTTGCGCAAGCGCGTTTAGATCAAGCAAAGAGCCCCAACCATCCGATTGCAGCCATATCAACATTTCTAAATTCCCAAATAAGGCATGTTCTACATCCAAATGGACCTCACTTGTTTCTGACTGCTCTAAAAGCAGGACACCAGCAGCAAACATGGCGGTAAACACGACTCCCATCGCGGCTCCAAATTCGATCCGCCCCAAGCGACGAATAATCTCAATCAGAAAGACAGAAACAATTGCGGCACCAGCAGCGCCAAACATCATTGGCCATGTTGTTACGCGCCCTGAGATAAGATAGGCAACAACAATCCCAGGCAGCATAACATGGCTTATTGCATCTCCAATCAGAGCCTGTTTTCTTAAAACAAGAAAGTTTCCAGGTAAGGCACAGGCCATTCCTGCGAAGGCTGCAATCAAAACAGGCGTTAAACTAAGCGCTACAAATTCGCTCGCCATCATACCTGCCCTTGTTGTTTTTGCACCAAGCCTTGATCAATCATATTGATTTGATCTTGGGTAAGTTTCTTTTCAATATCCATAAGACTAAAAACAGTTTGGTCATCAAATTGATCACTGTCCCTGACTAATTTATTCCAATGCGACCAGCGCCGTTCATTCAAGAGCGTTTTCGCTGCCATAGAATTGCCAACCTCTGTTGCGACACCATCAGCCCGAACATACCCTAAGCGCCTCAGTAGTCGATGGGTCTTTGGTTCATATATGGATTGACCCTGAGCGACTAACAAAAGTCCCTGTGTCAGGTGGACTGTTTTCTGAAACCGATGATGGTTCAACGCTACCGCCAAAATCCCACGCTGTGGCGCGAAAATAAAAGAGGTCAAAAAAACACCAAAGCTACATAAAACAATAATTGGACCCGTCGGCAAACTTGGCGAAATAGCTGAAATTGTTGATCCAATATAGCCTGAAATCATGCCAAACCCAGCAGATATTAGGAAAATTACATCCACTTTTTCGCTCCAAAATCGCGCGCTGACTGCTGGAATAATCAACAATGCGACAATTAATATCAGGCCGACTATTTTCATCCCAAGTACAGTCACCGCTAAGGCAACAAAAAGAACAAGTATTTCCACTCGCCGCGAAGAAAATCCTAAGGTTTCGCCGTAACTTGCGTCAAATGTAATCAATTTAATGGGTCGCAGGAAAACCAAGAGTAAAAGCGTTGTAAAAAGGCTCAGAATAAGTATCAAAAGCGCATCTGAATACAACATTCCTGCCGTTGACCCCAAAAGGAAACTTTCAAGTCCTGCCTTTCGCCCTCCGGGAACAGTTTGAATGATTGTAAGAAGGACAACTCCAAAGGCGAAGAATACGGATAGCACACAGCCGATTGCAGTGTCTTGGGTCAGCCTTGTTTTTTGCGTGAGCAAAGTCACAAAATACAACCCCAAGGCAGCACTAGCCGCCGATCCGGTGAGAAGTATGGCCAACTGTCGCTCATCCCAGCCAAACCCACGTGCCATCAAAAACGCCAGTCCCAGTCCCGGCAAAGTGGCGTGGGAAATTGCGTCACTAATCAACGCTTTATTGCTTAAATACAGAAATGTCCCAGCCATTCCAGCGGCTGCCCCAAGCAGGCTTGATCCAAGCGTGACAAGAGTTGCGTTATATCCTAGAGACAGGGAAAGTGCTGACCACAGCATTTAAAGCCCTATCGTACCCAATTGGGTACTTCCAAGTTTTCCACCATAGGCTTTTGTGAGATTTTCCTTTGTGAAAACTTCTCCAACAGGCCCATAAGCGATAGATTGGCGGTTTATCAAGAATAAGTGATCAAAATAAGTAGTCACAGTGCTTAAATCATGGTGGACGACAACAATTGTTTTTTGCTCAGCCTGCAAATTTTGCAAGACCAACATGATGGCCGACTCCGTTGCTGCATCAACCCCTGCAAAAGGTTCGTCTAACAAAAACACATCAGCCTGCTGCACCAAGGAGCGCGCAAGAAATACCCTTTGCTGCTGACCACCAGATAATTGACCAATTTGACGGTCAGAAAAATCCTGCATCCCAACCTTGGAAAGGCTTTCTGCCACTTTAGCTTTGTCTGACTTTGAAATACGGCGCAGAAGTCCGAGAGAGGGATAAAGTCCCATTATCACTACATCGTAAACGGTTGCTGGAAAATCCCAGTCCACACTGGTGCGTTGAGGGACATAGGCGACTTGGTGACGCGCCTCTTTCAGGGGTTTTCCAAAAAATGAAATTTGGCCCGAAACAACGGGCAAAATGCCCATCGCTGCCTTTAAAAGGGTCGACTTCCCTGCACCATTTGGACCTAAAATCCCAAATATGGAACCACTTTTAACCTTCAGGTCTATAGAATAAACAGCAGGCATCTGCCCATAGGAAACCGTCATTCCACGGATGTTCAGCGGAGCATCTTGTCCTGTTTGTCCTTCCAAAGTAAAGCCCCGATTTGAGACAAGCGTAATACCTGACATTAGGTGCCCAATTTGAGCTTATTTTGCCAACCACGATCCGGAGCAATTCCTCCGAGCGCTTTGGCAATTGTTGTAACGTTGTGATCGATCATTCCAAGATATGTTCCTTCATAACTACCCTCAGGCCCCATAGCATCAGAAAATAGCTCACCGCCCAAAGACACTTCATGTCCTTGAGCTCCTGCGCCCTCCATCAAAGCGAGCAGATTGCGATCAGACACTGAGCTTTCAACAAAAACAGCTGCAATCTCGCGTTTTACCAATATTTCGACCAATTCGCCTATTCGGAATAACCCTGCCTCTGAATTAGTTGATATTCCCTGAACACCAATAACCTCAAATCCATAAGCGGCCCCAAAATAAGCGAATGCATCATGCGCAGTGATCAAAATCGCACTTTCTTTTGGAACACTGGATAAAACGTCATTTGAATAAGCATCCAACTCCGTAAGCTGCATGCGATAGCGGTTGGCATTTTTAATAAATACGTCCCGTCGTTCCGGCCTTGCATGACTCAGTACGTCTAGAACAGGATCTATGGTCCCCGCCCAAATCAAAGGATTCATCCATATGTGCGGATCATATGCGTTTTCATAATCTGCATGTTTCAGCAGTCGTGAAGAATCAAGCTGATCGGCTACAGAGTGCACCGTCACCTTTTTTAAAAGCTGTTCAAAAAGTTCCAGCATCTGAACTTCAAGCCCAAGCCCGTGATAGAACACGATATCGGCCTTTGTCATCGACACAATATCGCTGCGGGTGTGACGATAAGAGTGAGGATCAATACCAGAACCCATTATTCCTCTAACTTCAGCAATGGGCCCAGCAATATTCAAAACCAAATCTGTAACCATACCAGTTGTAGCAATAATATTCAGGGACGCGTTTGATGCCCGCCCAAGATCTGGGCAAAGCGCTAACCCAGCGCCCAATCCAACAAGCAAGTTTCTTCGATTCATCATAAGAGCACCACCTCACTGGTGAAAATGCGAATTATTTGCAGAAAGTCAATGCAAATGCGAATTATTTGCAGTTTATTTTTAACAAAATCTTGTCATTCAACACCCTACATGTCACGCTTTACATTGTAAAATATTGGTATGGGTATGGATAATCAGCCTTTCTCTTCTGCAATGCGCTCTGTTTCAAATCATAGGATCCGTAATCCCGGTCGACCGCTTGATATGGATTGGGCGATGTCAGCCCAGGCCAACACATCGGCAATCGAAAGGCGTGCTGCCACTCTTTCCACACGGCGTTCTGTGAAAAAAACCAATCAGGCCGCATGGTTGCTGCGCGCGGTATCCTGTATTGACATGACAACTCTCTCTGGAGACGACACAGAAAACAGGGTACGTCGCCTTTGTGAAAAGGCGAAACACCCTGTACGTGCTGATATTCTGGGACAGTTTGACATGCCTTCAATAAAAGTCGGTGCAGTATGTGTCTACCACGACATGATCAACGCCGCAGTCTCAGCATTAGAGGGCTCCGGAATTCCTGTTGCAGCCGTATCAACTGGCTTTCCTGCCGGCTTGTCTCCTCTTAATCTTCGGATTGCAGAAATCAAAGAAAGTGTTGCGGCAGGCGCACAAGAGATCGACATCGTTATATCCCGTAGACATGTTCTTACCCATAGCTGGACAGCAATTTATAGCGAAGTAAAACAATTCCGTGAAGCCTGTGGGGAGGCGCATCTTAAAACCATTTTGGCAACTGGCGAATTAGGCAGTTTACGCAATGTGGCACGTGCATCTCTGATTTGCATGATGGCGGGGGCTGATTTTATAAAAACATCCACAGGCAAAGAAAATGTGAACGCAACTCTGCCAGTATCTTTGGTCATGGTGCGAGCCATTCGAGATTATTATGAACAGACCGGTTTCATGGTCGGCTATAAGCCCGCTGGTGGTATTTCAAAGGCCAAAGATGCGCTAACTTACCTGTCACTCATCAAGGAAGAATTGGGGCACCCTTGGTTAAGCGCGGATTTATTCCGATTTGGGGCCTCTTCACTTTTGGGCGATATTGAACGCCAGCTTGAACATTCTGTCACTGGGGCTTATTCCGCATCCCACCGTCACCCGATGGCCTAATCCTATTTTGGAGAAAACCCATGAGTATTAGTCAGATTTTTGAAACGATGGACTACGGTAGAGCTCCCGAAGCAAGCGAAGAGGCTTTTAAATGGATAGCCTCTCATAACTGCGAATTTGGTCATTTCATTGGTGGGAAGTTTACAAAACCTGGAAATCTGTTTTCCTCGATCAATCCAGCAACTATGAACGAATTGGCTAAGGTCAGTCAGGCCACTGAAAAAATAGTGTCTATGGCTATTAAATCTGCACGTTCGGCCCAACCTGGTTGGGAGGCAATAGGCGGTCATGGACGTGCCAAAATCCTTTATGCAATCGCCCGGATTCTACAAAAACAAAGCCGGCTTTTTGCAACCCTTGAAACCCTTGATAACGGTAAACCAATCCGCGAAAGCCGCGATATCGATATACCGCTGGCACAACGCCATTTTTACTATCACGCCGGAATGGCGCAACTTATAGAAAAAATCTTGCGTGATCGCAAACCGCTGGGCGTCTGCGGACAAATCATCCCATGGAATTTTCCTCTATTGATGCTTGCTTGGAAAGTTGCCCCTGCTCTTGCCATGGGAAATACGGTGGTTTTAAAGCCGGCGGAATACACTTCTCTTACTGCATTATTGTTTGCCGAACTGTGTCAAGACGCCGGTCTGCCCGATGGCGTGGTCAATATTGTCACCGGCGATGGGCGTGCCGGTGAAATAATCGTTTCCGAGCCTAACATTAACAAAATTGCATTTACTGGATCGACCGAAGTGGGTCGAAAAATTCGGGAAGCAACGGCTGGAACAGGGAAGTCGTTGACTTTGGAGCTTGGTGGAAAGTCGCCATTTATCGTCTTTGATGATGCAGATTTGGACAGCGCCGTTGAAGGTATTGTAGATGCCATATGGCTTAATCAAGGACAAGTATGCTGTGCTGGTTCAAGGCTTTTGATGCAAGAAGGCGTTGCTGAGAGGTTGATTGGAAAAATCAAAAACCGTATGAAAAAATTGCGCGTGGGGAACCCAATGGACAAATCGATTGATATTGGCGCCGTTATCGATCCAGTTCAAAAGACACGCATTACGAACCTTTTATCTGAAAACCAAACCGGCCAGATGTTTCAAATCGAAGAAGGCCTTCCCGAGAAGGGATGCTATTTTCCACCCACCCTAATCACTGGATTGGAAACTGCTGATACGCTGATGCAGGAGGAAATCTTTGGGCCTGTTCTTGTCGCAACAACCTTTCGCACTTCAGAAGAAGCCGCAAAACTTGCAAATGACACCCGTTATGGTCTGGCTGCATCGGTCTGGAGCGAAAATGTTAATCTGTGCCTTGGATTAACTCCCAAACTGAAGGCGGGTGTCGTCTGGGTAAATGGGACAAACATGTTTGATGCAAGCGCCAGTTTCGGCGGTATGCGCGAAAGCGGTTTTGGTCGTGAAGGCGGGTGGGAAGGCTTAACAGCCTATACAAAACCACGTGATACAAAGCTTAAAAAGTCAGTGCCTATTCAGCCGAATTATGGCTCTATTAGGGCTGCTTATTCTTTGGACCGCACAGCAAAGCTTTATGTTGGGGGCAAACAAGTTCGTCCGGATAGCGGCTATTCAAGCCCAGTGTTTGATGCAAAGTCCCAATTTGTAAGTCACGTGCCACTTGCCAACCGAAAGGATATCCGTAACGCAGTTGAAGCAGCGGATAAAGCTGCATCCTGGTCAGAGACGCATGGGCATCTGCGGGCGCAAATTCTATATTATATGGCTGAAAATATATCTGCGCGCAGTGAAGAACTTGCAAAATTAATCAACAAGCTTACTGGGCGCAGGAACGGTCAAAAAGAAGTCGAGGCGAGCATTGATCGTCTTTTCACTTATGCAGCATGGGCGGATAAATTTGATGGTGACATCAGAAATGTTCCAATACGCGGGCTTGCCCTTAAACTGAACGAACCCGTTGGTAAAATTGGAGTCATTTGCCCTGATGATTGGCCTTTATTGGGTTTGATATCCACCTTGGCGCCCGGATTAAGCATGGGAAATCGCATGATCATGGTTGCCTCTGAAGCTTATCCGCTAGTGGCTACAGAATTTTATCAGATATTGGACACATCTGATGTGCCCAAGGGCGTAGTCAGCATCCTAACGGGAACACACCAAGACCTTTGTGACACTTTGGCAAAACATATGAACATCGATGCAATCTGGAGCTTTTCATCAAAAGACCTGTCAAAAACCATAGAGCAAGGGGCATCCTTGAACCTAAAACGAAGCTGGGTCAATTACGGGTACGATAGAGATTGGCTTGGGGAAACCGGCGAAGGTAAAGAGTTTCTTGACGCCGCAACGGAAATAAAAACGGTGTGGATTCCGTTCGGTGAGGGTTAATCGATCCTGCCAGTTTGATTCCTATTTCACAGACCCAAGCGCGCTAAGAGGTTTGGGCTGGGATAGCCATCTGCGATAAGGCCATTTTTCTTTTGAAATCTGCGTATGGCAAATTCTGTATTTGGGCCAAAAAATCCATCGCAGCCCTTTGTATCGCATCCAATATCACTCAACCGTTTCTGAAGATTCTGCATTTCACTTCGCTTCAATGGTCGCGTTTCTCTTGGCCAATCAAGCTGTAGGTATTCGCCAGTTTTTAAACCTTGACTCAAAAGCCCAACAGAAAGAACATAGGAAATCGCTTTATTATAAATCTTCAAAACATCAAAATTCTCACTCACCCAAAATGCCGGTCCAAACACCCCATTCGGTACGATAATAGACCCCATTGCGTGTTTATCCTCTGGAAGCCCTGATAGTCCCAAATATTCCCAATAAGACACGGGTTTTTGCAACTTTGGTGCTGTCAATTCATATTCAAATGACTTGGGCAACGTCACCTTATTTCCCCATGGCAAGGAGCCATCCCACCCATGATAGGCAAGATATGCAGCCGTAGAAGCCAAAGCATCAATCGGGTTTTCTGACCAAATATCGGCAAACCCATCCCTGTCAAAATCAATAGCGTGTTCTTGATAGATTGTTGGCATAAATTGCATATGCCCCATTGCACCAGCCCAACTGCCGGTCAAGGTTTTCGATGGCACGTTATATTGATCAGCAATTTTTATAGCTGCGAACAATTCTGTTTCAAAGAACGTCCGTCGTCGCCCATCAAAAGCCAACGTAGATAAAGCAGAAAATACCTGATAATCGCCCCTTATCTGGCCATAGGATGTTTCGATACCCCAAATTGACATAAGGATCGGGGCCTGTACACCATAGGTTTTTTCAATTTCCTTTAATGGCTTGAACCACTCATCATAAAGTTTCTGCCCTAGGCTTAATCGATCTTCAGTGCAAACGCGGTTGATATAATCCGATAAGGACAGTGAGAATTCAGCTTGATTTTTATCTTTTTGCAATATGTCCGGTAGAAACCTAACCCGAAACAAAAAGTCATCAACTCTCTTAGGGTCTAATTCGTTCAAATATCTTGCCCGAAACCCATTTAGCCAATTCCTGAATGTCCCCTCAGATTGCAATTTAACGCCTTTTCTTTTTGGAGTCATTTACCTTTAACCGGCGCCCCTTGGCTTTCTTGTACTTTGCCTTTTTAATTATCCGTTGCCGTCCTGTACCGGAAGGAAGAACTTTACCTTCTACTTCCAAAAGATCAAAAGTTATCCCACCCGCCTCAGCCATGGTGTCTACCAAGCGCACAAGTACGGGTTGTCCTAAAGTTACTTCAAAACCAGTTTCCGACCCCTGAAGAGTATTTATAGATTTTTTATAATGAAAAAATTCACGCGATATTCTCCGTATAGGAACAAGACCTTCGGCGCCTGTTTCATCAAGTCGCACAAAGACGCCAAATTTCACTACCCCACTAATGCGACCTGTGAATTCAACCCCTTTGCGCTCTGATAGATAAGCGGCAAGATAACGATCTACTGTGTCCCGTTCGGCCATCATAGACCTGCGTTCTGTATGAGATATCTGCTCAGCTGTATTGGGTAAATTTTCTACATCGTTGTAAGTTAATCCATCATCCTTCCAGGCATGTGCGGAAATAAGGCTGCGATGCACAATAAGATCTGCATATCGGCGAATTGGTGAGGTGAAGTGCGCATATGACCGCAGTGCTAAGCCAAAATGACCGATGTTTTCGGGATTGTAGTAGGCTTGGCTCATGGCTCGCAACGTTGACATATTAATCAATTCTGACTGGTCGATGTCACGTGCGGCAGTCAATAGGACATTGATGTGCGATGTTTTCAGAACTTGACCTTTGGCTAAAACCAGACCACAGGACTGTGCCGTTTCGCGCAATGCATCTAATTTTTCTTTTGCTGGATGTTCGTGCACCCGAAACAAGAGGGGCTTTTTTTTGGTACTGAGTGTTTCAGCAGCAGCAACATTTGCAAGAATCATGAATTCTTCTATTAAACGGTTCGAGTCCAACCGATCTTTGAATTTAACTGCCGTAACTGTTCCATTTTCACTCAACTCAATCTGTCTTTCTGGTAAATCCAAGGCAAGCGGTTGGCGCTTTTCGCGCGCTTTCAAAAGGACGTGATAGGCGTGATATATGGGGATGATCACTTGGTTTAATATTGTTCCAGCCAATTCATGCGTTTCCCCATCAAAAGCAGATTGGACCTGTTCATAGGACAGGGTTGCCGCCGACCGCATAATCCCACGGTGGAAGCTATGCGAAAGTTTTCTTCCCTCGGTATCTATTTTCATTTTAACTGCAATACAGAATCGATCGACACCTTCGTGAAGGCTACATAAGTCACCAGAGAGGTGGTCAGGCAGCATTGGCGCGACCCGGTCCAGGAAATACGTTGAATTTCCGCGGTTCAGAGCCTCTTTGTCCAAGGCCGTCCCGGGCCTTACATAATGAGCAACATCTGCAATTGCGACCCAGATGATATATCCCCCTTGGTTATTGGGATCATCGTCTGGCACTGCATAACAGGCATCATCATGGTCTCTCGCGTCTGGCGGATCTATAGTGATGAAAGGTAACTCTCGAAGATCTTCTCTTCCTGCGTCAGAAATCGTCCAATCTTGCTCTGCTTCCCGTAAGACCGCTTTTGGAAAATCGTCTGGAATGTTGTGCTGATGCATCGCAATTAGAGAAATTGTTTTAGGCTGTGACGGGTCGCCCAACCGGGCAACGATCTGGGCTTGGGGCAAGCCCAAACGAACCGATGGACCTTTTCGTTCTGCCTCGACCAATTCACCATCTTTCGCACCCTGCGTGTAACCGTATTGGACCCGCCATTCTTTGCCACTTCTTTCGATTGGAATGATCCGCGCCCCTGCCGGGCCGATCCTAAAAATTCCAAGCACCTTTTCGCCTGGCACACCTAATTTCCGGATGACGCGAGCTTCGTATTGATCTGTCTCAGGATTGATCAATTGCACCCGCGCCAGCACTTTGTCACCAAAGCTAAGCGCTTTATCGTTTGGGCGCAAAACCATAATAATTTCTGGTTCTCCAGATCGACCCAACCATTCTGGAGCATTGGCAAACAAATAACCTTCTTCAGATTTATGGGAAATACGCAAAAGCGTTACTGGCGGGAGGACGTCTGGATTTTGGTAAAATTTTTTGTCTTTCTCCAATACGCCTTCCTCTTGAAGTTTTTTGAGAAGTTTTTTAAGTTCAACGCGCTTAGCCCCCTTTAAACAAAATGCTTTTGTGATGTCTCTTTTTGTTCTTTGCATTGGATGTTGCGCGATCCACTCCAAAATATCTGCACGCTGGGGTAGTTTTGTCATGAAATCTCTTTATCATGTGAATAGCAGAGGGTCATTGGCATTTACGAGCCCTGAATCATAAGTTGCATTTTTGCAAGTCACTCAATGTATCTATATCCCTGAGGGCATCAATCAAACCAATGCGGGCATTTAGCAATATTTTAAGCGTATCAAAAAGCGTGTCTTTACTAGACCAACGAAGCTTTTTGAAAAGGTTTGGAGGATGAAGGGAAATGCGCCTTGTACCAATTAGCCAATAGCCACCATCCGAGGCTGGACCAAAAACCCAATCATTGCCCCTTAAAACTTTGAAAGCCTTACGTATGTGGTGCTTTGAGATGTCTGGAATATCAGCGCCAATAGTGCAAACTGGCCCCCACCAAGCGTTTGAGAATATCCTGTGCGTGTGTTGTCCCAAATCGCCCTACCCCTGTGGTAATCGTGAAAAATGGGCAGGCCAATTACCTGTTGGAAATTTAGCTCAATCTGGGGTCACGGCAAGCGTTATCATCCACCTAGGTTCAGACAGCCGGCGCAGAAGGCTGCGGAATTGATGGCGAAACCACCATGCGGCTGGGACCATCCCAATTTCGTTACCTAAGCGCGTTTTCACGCGCCCAGCTCAAGGTTCTTTTAGCATAAATACCAGTTGATTTTGCACAATGTGTCTACGCAAAATAATCTTGCAATACACGCGTATAGACGGCCTTTAGAGAATGTATTTGCTCTACCGCTACACGCTCATCAACACCATGCATCCTTTTCCCCACAAGCCCAAATTCAACGACAGGACATATATCTTTAACGAAACGCGCATCTGACGTCCCACCAGTTGTTGAAAGCGCTGGTGTTTTACCCGTTTCTGCATAAACCGCATTTGAAATGATGCTAGACAGTTGTCCTGGCAAAGTCAGGAAGCTTTCCCCGGACCTTTTAATGTCCACGCTAAATTCAATTCCTGTCTGATGGGCCACCCGGTTTGTCTGCTCCATGATCCAGTCACTGAGGCTTTGACCAGAATGCGCATCATTGAATCGGATGTTCACCGTCGCTTTAATTTGGCCAGGGATCACATTATTCACAGGGTTTCCCGTATCAATGGTTGTAATTGCCAAATTTGAAGGATCAAAATGTTCGGTCCCTTGATCCAACTCACGATCGGCAAGCCCATCCATCAGGCGAACCATTGCAGGAATTGGATTTTTAGCAAGATGGGGATAGGCAGAATGACCTTGCACACCATTTGCGGTAAAAAATGCGGTTATCGACCCACGCCGACCAATTTTTATCATATCGCCAAAGGTTTCAGGGCATGTTGGTTCACCCACAAGGCAGTGATCTATTTGTTCGTTATTTTTTTTCATCCAGTCCAGAAGCGCTGTGGTGCCATCGATCGCGTCACCTTCTTCATCTCCGGTAATCGCAATGACAATTGAACCATCTGGTGGTGAGCTTTTCACAAAATCAATAGCTGCTGCAACGAAGGCAGCCACGCCGGATTTCATGTCAACAGACCCACGACCATAAAGAAACCCTTCATTTTGCTCAGCGCCAAAAGGATCTACGCTCCAAGCTTTCAGGTCCCCGACAGGAACGACATCCGTGTGTCCGTTAAATCCAAATGTTACGCCATTACGCCCCTCGCCCCACCGTGCAAATAGATTATCAACTTTTCCACGGGGTACGCGAGTGCATTTAAATCCGTTTTGCTCCAAAAGTTCCTGTAAAAGTGTCAACGCACCGGCTTCGTTTGGTGTGACAGAAGGGCATCGGATCAATTTCACGGTCAAATCAACTGGATCAATGTACGGCATTTCTAGGGCCTTTTATGATAAAAGCGTTATGATAGCTTCAGCAAGGTCAGATGGTTTTGAAATTATCTCTGTTGCACCAGCTTTTTCAAGTTCCTGGCGCCCACCATAGCCATAAGCCACACCTAAAGAACGCAATCCATTATTCTGAGCACCGATAATATCGTAATGGCGATCACCCACCATAACGCATTGATCAGAGCTGGCATCTGATTGGGTCATACCATAGCGAATTAAAGAGGTTTTATCCGCATGTGTTCCGTCACTATTTGATCCAAACTCATGATCCATATATTCAGCAATACCGAAATATTGGGTGATTTTTCGAGCATACGTCTTATGTTTAGATGTAGCAATACAAAGTTTATATTCAAGCGATTTCAACGTCTTAAGCTCTGATAAAATACCATCGTATAAGCTGTTTTCCGACCATCCGGTGTGACCATATCGGTCTCTGTAATGTTGTACAGCATCATCCAGAGCATCCTCAGGAACACCGAGTTGACGAAAGCTGTCCCATAAAGGCGGGCCCACCATCCAAGTACCATCACCCGCAAAAGAAGGAAGTCCCATTTTTTCGAGTGTATAAGCCACAGAATTCAGAATTCCCGGACCGGCATCAGTGAGTGTTCCGTCAAGATCAAGAAATACAGTTTTCATTATTTTTCAGACATATTTTCGAAAAATGGGGTGATTTCTGCAATAACAACAGAATTTTCCTCTTTGGCCTTGGTCATTAGGTCTTTTTCCTCATCTGATAAAACCTGCCCATCTGACTCAAGTTCTACAATCGTTCCATAACCAGTAACGTCAAGTGGGTTCATGTCAGCCTTCTTTAGCAATCTCACCGTTTCGTGCACAGCTTTGTCTTCAGTCGCGGCAGCTGTATAGCATAAGATACCTGCCCCAGAACACCCGGTAGGTAAACCATCTGCTTTGCAGCGACCGACCTGGACGACAAGTGTAAAAACATCTTCAGTTTTTGACGGCTTTTGTTTCTTGATCATAATCTAAACCAGCGCTTATCGCTCTTCATATCCAGTTTGGTAGAGCCCCTACGTGCGACACAAAGAGGCCGTAATTACGCTCCATCCCTTATTTTATCCAACGCTATCCTTAGTACCGGATCAATCACGCAACAATTCATTAATGCCAGTTTTGCTGCGGGTTTTTTCATCCACACGCTTCACAATAACAGCACAGTAAAGATATATACCGTTTTTAGATGGCATGCTTCCAGAAACAACCACGGAATATGGAGGGACCTCGCCATACATCACATCGCCTGTCTCGCGATCAACGATTTTTGTAGATTGGCCGATATAGACTCCCATACCAAGGACAGATCCTTCCCGAACAATGCAGCCTTCGACAACCTCAGACCGTGCACCAATAAAACAATTATCTTCAATAATTGTTGGACCAGCTTGCATTGGTTCAAGAACCCCCCCGATCCCAGCACCGCCTGAAAGATGCACGTTTTTACCAATCTGTGCACAACTTCCCACTGTGGCCCAGGTATCAACCATAGTGCCTTCGTCTACATAGGCGCCAAGGTTTATAAATGACGGCATCAATACCACGCCGGAGGCAATAAAGGCAGATTTACGCACAATACAGTTGGGCACCGCTCGAAATCCTGCTGAACGCCATTGATCATCACCCCAGTCTTTGAATTTGCTGTCAACCTTGTCCCACCAGCCTGATGCTTGCGGGCCTCCATCCTGGATTTCCATATCCTTAATCCGAAACCCAAGAAGCACAGCCTTTTTGGCCCATTGATTTACATGCCATGCGCCATTTTCCTGACGTGCTGCTACCCGTAACTTACCGCTGTCCAATGCATTGAGTGTATCTTCAATTGCCTCGCGTTGTTCACCGGTTGTTTGAGGAGTGATTTGATCTCTTAAGTCCCAAGCGGCTTCGATCGCAGTTTTTAACTGACTATTGGACATTTCGCGGTACTCCAGATTTTGAAACTACCGACATATACCTACTGCAACAACGGCATACAATGCCTTGCCGTTATAGAACGAAACAAAAACCCCGCTCAGAAACGGGGTTTTTTTAGAATTGCCTTTGATCGTTTAGCTTGCGGCGCTTACAGCGCGACCCGCCAAAACTTTGACTAGATTCGCTCGATACGCTTTGCTTCCGTGTAGATCCTCAATCATACCACAGGCATCAAGGCTAAGATCGCTCAACGCATCGGCTGAGAAGCTCGCGCTAAATGCCGCTTCAGCTTCGCTCCAGCGAAACACTCCATCTTCGGACGCGCCTGTGACCGCTACACGCACCCAATCAGCATATTTTGCAACAAAAACTCCAACAAGCGCAAAGCGCGACGCAGGCTGTTCGAACTTTTGATAATTTGATACCTCAGGGACTGGCATGGTAACAGATGTGATAATTTCACCTTCATGCAATGCTGTTGTGAACATCCCCTGAAAGTAATCGTCCGCTGCAATTTTCCTGGTATTTGTAATGATGGTTGCACCTGTGCCTAGAGCAGCTGCCGGGTAACAAGCTGCCGGATCGTTATTGGCGAGTGACCCTCCGATTGTTCCGCGATTTCGTACTGCTGGATCGCCAATACCACCGGCAAGCAATTTAAGACCCGAGAATACATTGGCGGCAGCAACCTCCGCATGTATAGTTGAGCCCCCAACAGATACCACCTCACCAGAGATTTTGACGCCCTGCAGGTCAGCAATACCCCCCAAGCTAACCAACTTTTTTGGTGCAGCAAGTCGCTGCTTCATTGCAGGGATCAATGTTTGCCCACCACCCAGCGCTTGGGCATCTTCTGTATCTAGAGCCGCAACCGCATCTTTAACAGTCGAAGGTTTTAAGAATTCAAAGTTATGCATAGTATTTCCTTCGATTAACTATTTATCGCTGACCAGACACGTGATGGTGACATTGGCATATCGATGTGGGTGACGTGAGTGTGACCGCCAGACTGAAGGGCATTTATAACCGCATTTACAACCGCAGGCGGTGAGCCTATCGGCCCAGCTTCTCCGCAGCCCTTAACGCCCAACGGATTATGAATACATGGCGTAATACAAGAATGATCTACAGTAAACTGCGGCATATCCGTAGCACGCGGCATTAAATAATCCATAAAACTGCCAGAAACTAACTGACCGTTTTTGTCATAGACACAACTTTCAAGAAGTGCTTGTCCAATGCCTTGAGCTAGACCTCCATGTACTTGCCCATCCACTATCAATGGATTGATTACATTTCCAAAATCATCAATAGCCGTAAACTTGCAAATTTTGACTTTACCAGTTTCAGGATCAACTTCCACTTTACAAGCGTAAGCACCTGCAGGGTATATGAAATTTGCAGGATCGTAGAATGCGGACTCCTCTAAGCCAGGCTCAAGCTCTTCATGTGGAAAGTCGTGAGGAACGTATGCTTTAAATGCCACTTCCCCAAATGAAACCGATTTATCTGTTCCTGCTACTCTGATGGCTCCCGCTGAAAATTCTAGGTCCACTTCGGACGTTTCCAACATATGGGCAGCTATTTTTTTTGATTTACTTATAATTTTTTCAGTTGCACGTACAATCGCAGAACCGCGTACTGCCAAGCTCCTTGAGCCATAGGAGCCCATTCCGAATGGGGTTTTTGCCGTACCGCCGTGAACAATCTCAACGCTTTCTTCCGCTACACCAAGCAATTCCGAGACAATTTGCGGGAACGTTGTTTCGTGGCCTTGACCATGGCTATGCGCACCCACCATTACAGATATATTACCCGTTGCATTCACGCGCACTGTAGCAGCATCGTATAGTCCTACTCGAAAACCTAAGACACCAACAAAGTTGGACGGCGCAATTCCACAGGCCTCAATGTAAGTGTTTACACCCAAGCCGCGCAGTTTTCTGTTTTTTTTTGCTTTCTGAACGCCTCGCTGAAAATCCTTCAAGATCCGCAAGCTTTTCTAGTTTATCTACCAAAGCGTCATAATCGCCCGTATCATTTTCCAAATCCGCCACGCCGGTGTATGGAAATTGTTCCGGTTTTACAAAATTTATCCGCCTAATCTCAAGCGGGTCCATATCCATTTCTTGAGCACATTTATCGATTGCCCGCTCCAATGAATACGTTGCTTCCGGGCGGCCCGCACCACGATACGCATCAACTGGTGCTGTATTGGTAAAAACAGCTTTAACATTTACATAAAAAGTTGGAACGGCATAATTGCCAGACATGAGCGTGCCGTGCAGAAATGTTGGAGTCGCTGTTGAGAAGTTAGATAAATACGCGCCAACATTTGCATGTGTCTCACTTCTAAAGGCCGTTAACTTTCCTGACTCGTCAAATGCAATCTCAATTTTTGTAAGATCGTCTCGTCCATGCGCATCTGACAAAAAACTTTCAGAACGAAAGGCTGTCCATTTAACAAGACGACCAAGGCGTCTAGCAGCCGCTAGTACTAAGGCCTCTTCACCATAGTAATAGATTTTAGATCCAAACCCACCAACAACATCGGGCGCTACTACTCTTAGTTTATTTTCTGGTATCCCAAGAACAAATACACATACCAACAAACGCGTTAAGTGAGAGTTTTGGAATGTAGTGTATAGAGTGTAATCCCAAGTGCCAGGATCATAAACGCCAACAGATGCGCGCGGCTCCATTGGATTGGGAAACAGGCGATTGTTAACTAGCTCTAAGGCCGTAACGTGATGCGCATTTTTAATGACTTCGTCAGTGGCTTGCCTATTGTCTTCAATCCAACCCTAGTCAAAACATTGGTTTGTTTCGATCTCATCATGTACCAGGGCGTTACCGGGTTTTAGAGCGGACTTCATATCTATTACGGCTGGAAGTTTATCTATTTCCACATCAAGAGCATCAATTGCATCTCTTGCCTGTTCCTCTGTCTCAGCAATCACCGCGGCAAAAGCATCACCTACATGTCGCACTTTACCCTGTGCAAGAACCGGTCTTTTCGGCTCTTTCATTGGTTCACCATCACGACTATTAATTAACCAACCAGCTGGATTCCCGACAACGTCTAGGAAGTCTTCGCCAGTGAAAATAGCCAAAATACTTGGCATTTTTTCAGCTCTTAAAGCATCAATTTTTTTTATTTGTCCATTAGCAACTGTGCTTCTAGCGAAAGCTGCAAATGTTTGGCGAGTCAACGAAATATCATCTGTATACTGGCCCAAACCCATTAAAAATCAAACATCTTTTCTTCGTCTCGTACTTGCACCAATTCCACTGTCTTTAGGCACCATAAAATCTCCTTGCTAACTAAGCTGGGTTATTGTTTTTACTATGCTGCTATTGCTGAAACGTCCTGACCCGATGCAGCCATTATAGATTTAACAATGTTGTGGTAACCAGTGCATCTGCAGATATTCCCGTCCAGATAGTTTCGGATTTCAGCCTCTGTTGGCTTAGGGTTACTTTTCAGTAGTTCTACTGCTACCATGACCATACCTGGAGTGCAAAAGCCACACTGAAGTCCATGGTAATCTTGAAATGCCTGTTGAATAAAATTGAGGGATCCATCCTTATTAGCCTGACCCTCAATAGTTTTAATGTCTGATTTATCCGCGTCTGCCGCAAAAATCGTACATGCTTTTACTGCCTTACTATTTACGTGGACCGTGCAAGCGCCACACTGGCTTGTATCACAACCAACGTGCGTTCCTGTCAAATTAAGACTATTACGCAGGAAATCCACTAAAAGTGTCCGGCCCTCTACGCTTCCTGATGCCGGTTTGCCATTAACCGTCATTTTCACGTTTATCATTAGATCCTCCCATGATCAAAAATTTTTTCTCGGATATCAAATAACCGAATAGTTTTTAAATCTTTTTATTGTATAACATGGATAGAGATATTTTTCGACTCCTGGGTACTCTCGCCAACTAAACCTTCCCTTTGTAATATCTTTGATATCCGCCTCTTAATATTAGTGTTAAAAACATTTTGACAGAATGGGCGAGTTAAACACATTTGGTATTACTTTTCTCAAGAAGATACCTAAGGCCAAGTATTCATACTTTATTTAGCATCAATTTGCATAAGCTACAGGAGCCCAAGTCAAATTTCCGGCATTTCTTGATAAATTTTGAATTAGCTAAAATATTATTAGATTGCGGCAGTATACCTTACCTACATAAACATATCAAAGTTCATCTTAGCTCACATTTTCTTTTGGCGCCGCAAATAAACATATAGTGCGCCAGAACCCCCGTGTCTAAGATGTGCTTGATGCACTTGTAATATTTTATCCACAAAATCTGGTAATGCCAGCCATTTTGGTACCTGATGTCTTAAAACCCCTGTGCTACCTGTTTCATCTGGAAGAAGTTTTCTACTGGTTCCCTTTCCCGTTATAACCAAGACTAATCTGTGCCCATATTTATAATTATTTTGGACAAATTTTCTTAGCACTGGAAAAGCATCGGATAGAGTATAACCGTGTAGATCAATCTTTGCATCTGGCTCCATACGACCACGGGTCATTTGGAAAAATGTTTTTTGGTTCATATGAACCTCAGGCTTCCCAGGTTTTGACGAAGAGTATTTAACTTTTGATAATGTGCTTCGGGTCTGCACTTCAGGAGTAACCAGAACAATTTTAGGTGGTTTTACCATTCTCTTAACTGCCGTCTCATCTTTTGAAGGCATAATTACTTTAGAAAGGGGCTTTGTATTCTCAGTCACCTTTTTCCAAATGGCTTTGTCTTCTAAGGTTAGCTTACGTTTTGCCATTTTATTCAATGCAGCATGAGATCACTAGACTCTTTACTTAAAACGAAACGCACAAATATGTGATAAAATACCTGATCATTCATCCGTTGCGACCAGTCGCCAGTTCGGATCACTCGCGCTCATATCCTTTGAAAAAGTCCATATATCTTTTTGACGTTTAATTTGTTTTTCATCTCCCTCAACAATCTCTCCCGCCTTATTTTTTGCAGCTGAAATCAGTTCTCCAACGAAATTGACAGTGAGATCTGCAATGTTTGTTGATGTTTCAAACTCGACTCCTTGTAACTTAATTTCACGTATTCCAGCAAACTCTGCCTCAATATTAATACCTTGTGCCTCCCGTTCTTTAATTACAGAGTCGAAGGTTTCTGCTACTTCATCGGATAAAAATTGTCGGATCTCGTTGATTTCACCACGCTCAAAACCCATCAAAATCAGCTCATATGCTGCTCGGGCTCCAATTAGGAAATCGGTAAGTTTAAAATTGGGATCAACGCGCTTAATCGATAAAAGCTTGGCAACCATCGGTGAGTTTGGTTCAACATGATCTACAATATCTGTATCGGGTCCACCTTCAATCACTTGAAAGTCTGGTGGCTTTTTGGTTTTTAAGGATTGGGATGGTGGTTTTTCAAAGCCCTCTCTCGTCCCCAAAACACTGCGAAGACGGAAAATGAGAAAAACAGCTATGCCCAAAAGAATCAGAATTTCATATTTCATAAGTTTTCGTTGACCCTCTTGTCACGCCTATAGAAAAATTTTAATCGTTCTTAGTATGTAGGTTACAGAAAAGAACATGTCCACATTCTACAGCAAGTCAGGAAAAATTCATATGTGGTTATTTTGTTTGTTTGTAGCAATTCCTATAATTGAGATTGCTTTCTTTGTCCAAATTGGTGGTTGGCTTGGGCTATTTCCTACCTTGCTAATCGTAATTATCACCGCTGCCTTGGGAGCCATTCTTGTTCGATCTCAAGCGATTGCGACTTTTGGAAATATAAAAAATGGGTTCTTAACAGTAGATAACCCCGATAAAACTTTAGCAGACGGTGTCATGATACTATTTGCGGGAGCGCTTTTATTAACTCCTGGCTTTTTCACAGATGCATTTGGTTTTTTGTTACTGACACCTTGGTTTAGAGCTCAGACTTTTAAATTTATCAAGAACAAAGTCGGGTTTCAGCGAAGTGTTATGGGGACGAATTCATACAGTAGTCACCGCCGATACGGTAGAAACCCGAATAAGTCTGTTATTATTGAGGGTGAGTACAAGGAAGAAGATAGCCGAAAATCACGTCAAAAAGATGAATAGTTAAACAAGTGTTGAGGAGAGTGAGGACAACTGGTAATTGCATCCAATATAAGAATAATGGAGATGAAAATGGCGGAAAAAGTATCCAAAACCCCACAGCCATCGATGAACATTCTTGCTCAATTCATAAGAGACATGTCGTTTGAAAACATCCTTGCGCAAAAGGGTATAGAGGGGGAGGTTAGCCCAGATGTTCAAGTTCAGGTAAGTTTGGATGCAAAAAAAAGAATTCCCGAAAAACAATTCGAAGTGGTTGTAAAGCTTAAGGTTGACTCAAAATCAAAAAATACTTCTGAACAACTATTTCTTCTGGAACTGGAATATGGCGGAATTTTCCAAATATCCAGCCTTCCAGAAGCCCAGTTGCACCCATTTCTGTTAATTGAATGTCCGCGTATGTTGTTTCCTTTTATACGGCGGATTGTAAGCGATGTAACACGTGACGGTGGTTTTCCATCTTTAAATTTAGAAAACATAGATTTCCTGCAGTTGTACAAAACTAAAATCGGACAGAAAGCAGGGAATCAGCAAATCAATCAGGATGGACGAGATCGTTCTGTGACCCCTTTAAACTAGGGTAAGTCTACAATTTGATCTTCATCCAAAGTGCCTGCTCCCCAAGTTGCGAGATAAAAGTTTCATGCGCTTTTTTTTCTTCTTTTGTAAGAAGTGTTGGAAGTGGATTAGGGCGTATTCGGACAGTTTCATCGCTTTTGTTCGACATTTTTGTTTGAATCTCCTTCGTGACTGCAAGCTCTAAATTTGGTTGGCGACCGCCGGTGAGTTCAAGGTACACCTCGGCCAGAATTTCTGAGTCAAGCAGTGCACCGTGGAGTTTTCGGAAGGAATTATTTATATTGAACCGGCGACAAAGCGCATCAAGTGAAACAGGAGATCCTGGAAATTTTTTACGTGCCATAGACAACGTGTCTGTTGCTTGGTGCTTGGGTATCAGCCCTTTGTTGCACGATTGCAATTCCCAATTTAGAAATTTTATATCAAAAGAGGCGTTGTGAATAACCAATTGGGATTTGCCAATGAATGTTATTAAATCTTGGGCTACTTGCGAGAAAACTGGTTGGTCCTGAAGGAATGCATCTGATAAGCCGTGAACCGCTAAAGCCTCCGAAGGCATTTTTCGTTCAGGATTGATATATTCGTGATAGACTTTTCCAGTAGGAAGGCGGTTCCATAACTCTATTCCACCAATTTCTACAATCCGATGTCCGTCGTTAGGGTCGAGCCCTGTAGTTTCAGTGTCAAGAACGATTTCGCGCATTTTTTAACCTATCATGGATCTTTTTCAGTGTTTTCGAGACTTGCTCTCTTGCCAAATTTATATTGTCCGTATTTATCACAAAGTCAGATTTTTCTAATTTTTCGTCAGTGGGCATCTGTCTAGCCAATATTTGCAGTAACTGGTCTTCTGTCATCGTACCCCTTGCAAAAACCCTTTGTTTTTGTGTGATTTCGTCAGAAACAACACAAACGACTGCATCCACAGTTTTATCCTCCCCCGTTTCAAATAGTAAAGGGATTTCAAGCACGACAATATCGGCTATATTTTTTTCAATGAATGCTGCGCGATCTGATGCAACGAGAGGATGTATAATTTTTTCTAGCTTTGAGAAAGCCAAAGGTTCTTGCAGCAAAATGCTTTTTAGCTTTTCGCGCGATACGGCACCATTTACTATAGCTGATGGAAACAGATTACTGATTGGTTCTACGGCTGCACCCTTTTTTCGATATAATCGATGAACTGCTTCATCAGCTTCCCATGTGGCGCATCCGAACTCCGCAAAAAGTTTTGCCGTTGTAGATTTGCCCATACCGATAGATCCAGTTAGACCAATCACAAAAGTCATGCTAGTAACAAATTCTTGATTTCGTGATCAATCGCTGGCTTTGTACCGAACCAGCGGGAAAATCCTGGCATCGCCTGATGTATTAACATTCCAATCCCGTTCACAGTCCTACAACCTTTATTTTTAGCAAAAAGCAATAGATCTGTTTCCAGTGGTGCGTACACAAGATCAGACACAAGCGTTTTCTTGGAAAGAGGTCTCAAATCGATCTGCAGCTTTGGCTTTCCAATCATTCCCAGTGAAGTTGCATTTACCAATGTCGCCGCTTCAGAAATGAATTTACTCACTGCATACCAATCTATGACACGAAGCCTTGCTCCAAAATCTGACGTCATTTTTTCTGCTCTCGCTCGGGTTCGATTAGCGATCCAAATTTCGGGAGTAGAATTTTGTAATAGTGCTGAAACAACAGCCCGAGATGCCCCGCCGGCTCCTAAAACTATGGCTGGGCCCTCTTTAGGGTTCCAACTTGGATAATGATGTCGAAGATTTTCAATAAACCCTTCGCCATCTGTGTTATCCGCAAATATTTTTCCTGCCTTTGTAAAGCTTAAAGTATTTGCTGCTCCTATTACTGCTGCCCGGTCGGATATTTGATCAGCTATGGTTAAAACTATTTCTTTGTGGGGTATCGTGACGTTTGCGCCTACAAATCCCATCTTTGGCATAACTCGCAGTATTTGATTTAAGTTTGATGGATCTACGTCAATTGGAATATAATGACCCCTAATTGAATATTTTTTAAACCAATAGTTATAAAGAGTGGGCGATTTAGAGTGTGAGATAGGCGATCCAAGTACTGCTGCAAGGGGGATATTTTCTATTGGCACTTATCTAAAACTCCGTGTGTTTCAAAGAAACTTGCTATTTCTAATAATGGCAACCCCAAGATACTGAAATAATCGCCTTCTATTTTTTTCACTAAACCAACACCGTTTCCCTCAATTTTGTAGCCACCTGTACAATCTTTTATAGTGTCCCATCCTTCCTCAACATATGTTTCTATGAACTTTAATGAAAGATCTCGCAATGTAACTTTTACCGTTCCAATATGTCGCCAGACTGGGGTACGTTCCCGATAAATAACTGAACTAGAAAGAAACTCGTGGGTTTTTCCACTCATAGCATTCAGCTGTGAGATCATGTCAATCTTTGTTTTTGGTTTAGAGTATAATTCACCGTTGAACACCAACACCTGATCACACCCAATTATAAATGAGTCTGGGTATTGGATCGATATTTTTCGCGATTTCATATCAGCTAGAACATCTGCAACATCCCTTGGGGATCTTCTCTCTAGTTTCAAAGCTGCTTTAACCTCATCCTCATCTATTAAAGCATTTTTTACTTGATGAAAAATACCTGCATTATTCAAAAGCATAGATCTAATTCGTGACGAGGATGCTAATATTACTATGTTTGGCATGTTGATAACTTTGTGGCTTTCTCAGATATTAATTTAATAAAACCTTGGTACAACGCTGGTTTTTTTTATAATCCAGTAAAACAAAACCAGACCAGGCTATTCTTTTACATTTGTCCACTGTTGAAAAGGACAACTAAAATCTTGTGGATACTGTTAGTAAATATCAATAATAAATATCAATGTAAAATTTACAGTCTAACGTGTTGATAACTTGTTACTTTATTTAATTGATTAAAATCTTTTTTATGAAGGAGTGCTGATGAAAATGTAGATAACTACTAATCCACATATTTTATGTTCTCAGCATCATCATCATATCTTTACATAATTATTTTATTATAGCGATTTAGAGACTTTCTAAGAACACGTGCGTACAATTTGGGTACCAGCCTATATCCAACCTAAACTTTTTTATCAGCCGAAAATGGTAGTTCATACTACTGACCGATCGAAGGAAGGAATTTTCTCTTTTGAAAAATGGATTAATGGCCGTTAATATTGTCGTTTAAAATAATAACACAAGTTCTTATGGTGGTTATTATTTCTTTCCATAGCTGTAATATTCTTACAGACCTTGACTATTTTAAGTGAGTGGTCTAGCAAAACTTTGCCGATCCTGGCATTTTATCATCGCAAAAATCGATATTTTTGGCACACAAAAAGGGCGTAGCACATGAAACGCTTAAAACTCTCTGATTTGAAAGTTAAAAGCCCTAAAGACCTTTTGGCAATGGCAGAGGAGCTTGAGATCGAGAATGCATCAACGATGCGCAAAGGTGAAATCATGTTTCAGATTTTACGAGAGCGTGCCGATGACAGCTGGGAAATATCAGGGGATGGAGTTTTAGAAGTTCTACAGGATGGGTTTGGGTTTTTTGAGATCACCCGAAGCAAACTATTTACCTGGGCCTGATGATATATACGTTTCACCAGACATGATTCGTCAGTTTTCCTTGAGAACAGGCGATACAATCGAGGGTGTGATTAAGTCTCCAGAAGACCAAGAACGCTATTTTGCCCTAACCCATGTGGTAAAGATTAATTTTGAAGATCCAGAAAAAGCACGTCATAAGATCGCTTTTGACAACTTGACACCGTTATATCCTGACGAACGAATGACAATGGAAATAGCAGATCCAACTATCAAAGATCGTTCTGCAAGGATAATAGATTTAGTTGCGCCTATTGGAAAAGGCCAACGATCTCTGATTACAGCGCCTCCTAGGACTGGTAAAACGGTTTTGTTACAAAATATAGCAACTAGTATCGAAAACAATCACCCAGAGTGTTTTCTAATTGTTTTATTGATCGATGAACGTCCTGAAGAAGTAACAGATATGCAAAGATCAGTAAGGGGTGAGGTCATATCATCGACATTTGATGAGCCAGCCACGCGTCATGTGGCTGTTTCTGAAATGGTTATAGAAAAAGCAAAACGGCTTGTGGAGCATAAACGAGATGTCGTTATTCTTCTCGATTCGATAACAAGGCTTGGAAGGGCATTTAACACAGTCATTCCATCATCGGGAAAGGTTTTGACGGGTGGTGTTGACGCAAATGCGCTACAAAGGCCAAAAAGATTCTTCGGTGCAGCACGAAACATAGAAGAAGGCGGATCGTTAACAATCATTTCAACAGCTCTTATCGACACAGGTAGTCGAATGGATGAGGTGATTTTTGAAGAATTTAAGGGCACGGGGAATTCTGAAATAATATTAGATCGCAAAGTAGCGGATAAGCGAGTTTTTCCAGCGATTGATATTTTGAAATCAGGGACTCGCAAAGAAGATCTTCTGATAGATAAAGTAGATTTGCAAAAAACTTTCGTGTTACGCAGAATTCTCAATCCTATGGGTACAACAGATGCAATTGAGTTTTTGATTTCTAAGCTAAAGCAAACTAAAACAAATTCGGAATTTTTCGATTCCATGAACACTTAACTCTTAACTTGTTTTTTTAAGATCTAAGTGATGGACACCATTTTCGCTCTTGCATCTGCCCCTGGTAAGGCTGGTGTAGCTGTTATTCGTTCATCTGGTCCATTAGCACTTTTAATTGCTGAAAAGCTGTGTGGCATTTGCCCAAAGCCACGCTTCAGCCACTACGTGAAAATTCGAGATCTCCATGGCAATTTAATTGACATGGGGCTTGTTGTTTTTTTTGAGGAACCAGGAAGTTTCACTGGGGAGGATGTGCTTGAACTGCAGGTTCACGGAAGTAAGGCAGTTTTTGATGCCATAAGTGAAACGCTTTTAACTATAGAAGGAGTCAGGTTGGCTGAGCGAGGAGAGTTCACTCGGCGCGCTTTAGAAAATAATAAACTTGATCTTGCACAGGTGGAAGGTCTTGCGGATTTAGTAGCCGCTGAAACAAGAGAGCAGCAAAAACAGGCGCAACGTGTTTTTTCTGGTGAATTGGGATTAAAGACTGAGAGGTGGCGAGCAAATTTAGTAAGGGTAAAAGCTCTTTTAGAGATAACAATTGATTTTGCGGATGAGGAAATACCGGAGGATGTTTACCCTGAGATAGTTGGTTTGTTAGTTGAAATGAGATCTGATTTAAAAAAAGAAGTAGAAGGTGTTCGGTTAGCAGAGCGCGTACGCGAAGGTTTTGAGGTGGCACTTGTTGGGCGACCTAATGTGGGAAAATCAAGCCTTTTCAACAGCTTAGCTGGAAGAGAGGCAGCCATTACATCGGAAATATCGGGTACTACACGTGATGTACTAGAGGTAAGGATGGATTTAAATGGTCTGCCAGTAACATTCTTGGATACAGCGGGGATACACGAAACAGAGGATAAGGTTGAACGCATCGGAATAGAGCGGTCCAAAGAAAGAAGTAGGCACGCTGATCTAACACTCATTTTAACGGACGATGGGCTCTTGCCTGGTGGTATCGAAAAGGAGAGCGAATACCTCGTGGTATATACCAAGGGAGATTTAACAGGAGTAAAGGGCGCTGTTTCATCAAAAACCGGGGCCGGTATCCAAGATCTTGTGTCAAAACTATCCTTAATTTTGCAAAATAAGTTGTCTGGGATTGGTGTAGCTACGCGAACCCGACATCGGGTTGCGTTATCGTCTGCCATTGAAAATATCGATCGTGCAAAGGAAAAGCTTGAAAGTTGCACGGAAATCAGTGAATTAGTGGCAGAAGATATTCGGCGAGCAATTATGTCATTGGATTCCCTAATTGGTAAGGTAGGAGTCGAAGACGTGTTGGACGAAATATTTTCCAGCTTTTGCTTAGGGAAGTGAGGTTGTTCCACGTGAAACATTATGATGTTGTTGTAGTTGGCGGTGGTCATTCTGGATGTGAAGCAGCAGCAGCAGCGGCCAGAATGGGGGCTAGGACGGCGATAGTTACACTTCGGCACAGAGATTTTGGGACGCTGTCGTGTAATCCAGCCATTGGCGGACTAGGAAAGGGTCATCTTGTAAGGGAGATTGACGCTCTCGATGGAGTTATGGGGAAAGCCGCGGATATCGCTGGAATTCAATTTCGTCTCTTGAATCGCAAAAAAGGTCCAGCGGTGCAGGGCCCACGAGCTCAAATCGATCGGAATTTGTATCGTGAAGCTATTACTTCATTTGTCGAGCGGCAACATAATTTAGATATAATTCTCGGAGAAGTTGTAGATCTATTGGGTACTGAAACTAAGGTGACTGGGGTATGCCTGGCGGACGGTAGTGAGGTTCACGGAAGCAGCACTATTCTCACAGCCGGTACCTTTCTGAGGGGTGTGATCCATATAGGCGAAAGACAGGTCTCAGGTGGAAGAATGGGTGACAGCCCCTCCATTCGGTTGGCGGAACGTATCGATAATCTTGGTATGGATATTGGTAGATTGAAAACTGGAACGCCACCAAGACTAGACGGTAATACAATAGCCTGGGACAAACTAGAAAGGCAGCCGGGTGATGACGATGCCGCTTTATTTTCCTTTATGTCATCAGGGCTTCTCAACCGCCAAATTTCTTGTGGAATAACGCACACAAATGAAAAGACGCATGAAATCATTCATGAAAATCTGAGCCGTTCAGCAATGTATAGTGGGCGCATAGGAGGAATTGGCCCCAGGTATTGCCCTTCTATAGAAGACAAAATTGTGCGCTTTGCTGACAAGTCAAGCCATCAAATATTTTTAGAACCAGAAGGATTAGACGATTCGACCATCTATCCAAACGGAATATCCACATCTTTGCCAGAAGAAGTGCAACACGCCTATGTTCGATCTATTTACGGACTTGAAAACGCCAAAATAAAGCGGCCAGGGTATGCAATTGAATATGACTATATCGATCCTAGATCTCTTGACACAACGCTTGCAGTACGTGGAACTGAGGGCTTTTTTCTTGCAGGTCAAATTAATGGCACGACTGGTTATGAAGAAGCAGCAGCACAGGGGCTTGTTGCCGGCTTGAACGCTGCTAGCTTTGCTTTGGGTGGCGAAGCGATTTTTTTCTCTCGCAGCAATAGCTATATTGGCGTGATGATAGACGATCTTACGACGAAAGGGGTCAGTGAGCCGTATAGAATGTTTACTTCTCGCGCCGAATTCCGGCTTTCATTGCGCGCAGATAACGCAGATCAAAGGTTAACACCGATGGGGATTCAAATTGGGTGTGTCGGCGAGGAGCGCAAAATCTTATTTGGCCGTAAGTGTGAAAGTCTTCAAAAGCTGGAGACTCAACTTAAAAAACTAGAATATACACCCAAACAACTTAATAGCAGCGGTATTTATGTAACCTCAGACGGCTCCCGGCGCAGTCTTTATAAAGTACTGGCTTTTCAGGGTGTTGATTTTGCCGATCTAGTTAAATTGGACCCAAGCCTTAGGGATTTTGAAAGCAGCATCTTTGAACAGATAGCGCGCGATGCGCTTTATTCGAATTATGTTACTCGTCAGCAAAGGGATGTGCAAACGCTTAAACACGATGAGGATCAAATTATACCAAAAGGCTTTGATTATAGCCGGATAGACGGCCTCTCAAATGAGTTAAAATCAAAACTCGCTATGGTCCGGCCACGTGACCTTGGCCAGGCCCTTCGAATAGACGGCATGACACCGGCTGCGGCTTTGCTTATACTGGGAAAAGTAAAGCGAAAAAGGCTTTCTGAGTGTTCGAAATGGGTTCTAAGTTAGGTGCTAATCTAAATGTTTCACGTGAAACAATGGATCGGCTAAAGCTCTTTGAGGAGCTTGTTTCAAAGTGGTCTGGTTCCATTAACCTGATATCGCACGGTGACCAAAATAAGGTCTGGCTGCGACATATACGGGACTCTATGCAAATTTATCCACTTTTGCCGAATAAATTGGATAGCTATGCTGATTTTGGAACTGGCGGTGGTTTCCCTGGGTTGGTGCTTGCAATATTGCTCGATGGCGGTGGTCGCCGAACGGAAGTTCACTTAGTGGAGAGCGATAAACGCAAATCAGCGTTTTTGCGAAATGCGAACCGAGAACTTGGATTAAAGGTTTCCGTTTACGACAGCCGGATTGAGAATGTTACACTACCACGCATAGATGTAGTAACAGCCCGCGCTCTTGCTCCTCTTGATACTCTCCTTAAGTTGGCAAGTGCACATATTAATAAAAGTACAATTTGCATTTTTCCAAAAGGACGGGCTTGGAAAAAAGATGTTGAATATGCCCGAAAACAATGGAATTTTGAGCTAAAAGTAATTAAAAGTAAAACGCAAGCAGGGGCAGTTATTTTAAAAATGGGGAGCATTTCTTGTGCCTGAACTAACAAAAATAAAAGGCGCTAAGATTATTGCGATCGCAAATCAAAAGGGTGGTGTAGGGAAAACAACCACATCAATAAACCTTTCTGCTGCACTTGCTGAGGTAGGAAAAAAAATTCTGGTCGTTGACTTGGATCCGCAGGGAAACTCATCCACCGGCCTCGGTATACCCCCGGAAGAGCGAAAGTTTACGACCTTTGAACTTTTGTTGGACGATATCGAATTGGAGAAAGTAATACAACATACAGGCGTCAATAATTTATCAATTATACCAGCAACTATAGATCTTAGTTCAGCCGACATTGAACTGTTTTCCAATGAAAAACGCCTGTTTATGCTTCGGAATGCTTTGATGCAAGACTCGATCTCAAGTTATGATTTTGATTTTATCTTTATTGATTGCCCTCCTTCACTAAACCTTCTTACAGTAAACGCAATGGTTGCAGCAAACTCAGTTCTCATTCCTCTTCAAAGTGAGTTTTTTGCTTTGGAGGGCCTTTCGCAGTTGATGTTAACTATCAGAGAGATAAGGACGACTACCAACGAGACCCTTCGAATAGAGGGTATTATCATGACTATGTTTGATGCCAGGAATAATCTATCATTATTGGTCGAAGAGGATGCGAGGGAAAACCTTGGGGATTTGGTATATAAGTCGATTATTCCACGTAATGTTCGAGTTAGCGAGGCTCCATCGCATTCTCTTTCGGTCTTGTCTTATGACCCTTCATCAAAAGGTGCTCAAGCCTACAGAGATCTTGCAAAAGAATTTCTTAAAAATAATCAAATGATTTCAACTGCTTAGAGGTTATTTATGTCATCTTCTAAACCAAAAGGTCTCGGACGTGGACTATCTGCCCTTATGGCCGATGTAGAGACTAATACAGAAAACAAAAACACGTCTTTGAAGCCCAACTCTTTTTCAGAAGTATATGTTCCAATAGAAAAAATTCATCCCAACCCCAATCAACCTCGGCGAAGTTTTACACCAGGTGATTTGGACGACTTGGCAAAATCTATTCTAGCAAAGGGTATAATCCAGCCGCTTATAGTCCGAAGACGTCCTTTAAATGAAAATGAATATGAAATTGTAGCTGGCGAACGGCGATGGCGGGCATCCCAAATAGCGCAGTTGCATGATTTACCAGTAATTTTAAAGGACTTCTCTGACTCTGAAGTACTTGAGGTTGCGATTATTGAGAATATCCAACGAGCAGATCTTAATCCAATTGAAGAAGCAACTGGTTATCAACAGCTAATGGAAAAATTTGAACGTACACAGGAGCAAATGGCGGAAGCGCTTGGTAAAAGCCGCAGCTACATCGCCAACCTTTTGAGGCTTTTGAGTCTTCCAGCTGACGTGCAAACTCATCTAAAAGAGGGTAGGCTTAGTACGGGTCACGCCCGCTCATTAATTACTAGTCAAAATGCGAGTCAATTAGCCCAACTTGTTATTTCCAAAAGACTTTCTGTTCGAGAAACAGAGCGGCTCGTTAGAAATTGTGATGGAAAAGATTTAAACTTGAAACAAAAAAAACCTGGCACCAATACCAATTCTTATAAAGATGCAGACACTAAGGCTCTTGAAAGTGATTTATCTTCAGCCATTGCTATGAAGGTTCAAGTTAATCATCAGGTTGATAAGGCAAGTGGCCAAGTTATCATTGCATATACATCTTTGGAGCAGTTGGATGATATTTGCCGTATGATCAATTTGTCGGCTTAAGTGTAGCGCATCAAATTAAATATAATTTAAACATTTGGAATTACAGTTAATCGCAAAATAATTTGGATAACAGGAAGATCAATCAACAGACCACCACTTCTGGCAGAATCTCTTTTATTACGTAATTCAATACCAGTGTTCCTCTATGTGTTGTACGGAGACGCCCCGCTTCTACTGCTATCAATCCTGATTCCTTCAAATCGGCAATGATATTTGGTTTAATCTCTGTTCCAAAAAAAGTCGAAAATCTTTTGAGTGATATACCTTGCTTCATCCGCATACCCATTAGCACCATTTCTACCCCTTGATCCTTGTCAGATAGAGTAGTCTTAAGGCTATCTCCGCAACCTTTAAAAACCTGTTGTAACCATTGATCTGGTTGCCGATAAGCTTCAGTCGAATATCGGACCCCATCGAGAGAAAGACGACCATGAGCGCCTGGCCCAATACCAGCATAATCTCCATAATTCCAATAATTTAAATTGTGACGACATTCAGAGCCTGGCCGAGCATGGTTTGAAACCTCATAGGCAGGAAGTCCATGCGCTTCACATAGCAGAGCAGTCGTACCAAAAAGATCGGAAGCGTAGTCATCGCTTGGCAATCCCTTAAGGCCTCCATTGGCGTATATTTCCCCAAAGGCTGTCCCGGGTTCAATGGTTAATTGATATAGAGACATGTGTTCCAATGAAAGACTAAGAGCTTGTTTTAATTCACTTTTCCAACTTTCTATGGTTTGGTTTTGAAGGGCATAAATCAAATCAAAAGTTGTATTTTCAAATACATTCCGGGCAATTTCAAACGAGGCAAGCGCCTCTTTAGCGGTGTGGAGTCGCCCTAGACGTTTTAAGTCATTATCATTAAGTGATTGAATTCCCATCGAGACCCGATTTATTCCAGCTACCTTAAATCCCTTGAATTTGTTGGCTTCAACAGAGGTTGGATTGGCTTCTAGCGTTATTTCGCAATTCTGATCAACATTCCAAACCCGGGAAATTTTATCGAGAATTCCATCCACAAGGCCAGGGCTCATTAAACTTGGCGTTCCTCCACCGAGAAAGACTGACCCAACTTCCCGAGGGCCGGTCAACCTAGAGACGCGGTCAATTTCTTTTGTATAAGCCTCTAGCCAAATACGTTCTTCAATGCTGATGGCAGTGTGGCTATTGAAATCGCAGTATGGGCACTTTGCCGCACAAAATGGCCAGTGGACGTATATACTGAAACCAGCGTTACGCCAATCTTCACGCGGTGAAATATCTAAAGAGTTTTTCAAACGCTTTTGCCCGATGACTGATTTTGTTTTTTTCCCAACGGTTCATTTCTCCAAAAGTAATACTATAACCCTTTGGTTGGAAAATTGGATCATAGCCGTGGCCTCGTTTACCACGCATGGGCCAGACCACTTTGCCCTCAACTTTCCCTTCAAAAATAACTTCATAATCGTCTGGCCAAGCTAACACTATAGTGCAGCAAAACTGAGCAATTCTAGGATGAGGCGCATCTTTACCTTCGAGCATTTCATGCACTTTTCTCATTGCTACGTTGAAATCTCTGCCCCGAGAAGTCTCTGCCCAATCTGCTGTATAGACCCCTGGTGCACCGTCCAATGCATCAATTTCTATACCGCTATCATCAGACAATACAGGCAGACCGCTTGCTTTTGCGGCGGCATGGGCTTTGATCCTCGCATTTCCGACAAATGTATCCTCTGTTTCTTCCGGTTCAGATAGCTGAAGTTCTTTTGCACTCAGGATTTCGGAACTTAGTGGAACTAAAAGAGCAGAGATTTCTTCAAGCTTCCCCTGGTTGTGCGTTGCTACAACAATTTTCTCTCCTCTAATATCACGGCTCATGCAATAGCCTGTAATTGGGCTTCAACTAACTCGCCTATTCCCTTTTCAGCTAGTGTCATAAGCTTATCCATCTGCGCGCGGGAAAAAGTTGATCCTTCTGCGCTCACTTGGATTTCAATAAGGCGTTGGTCTCCTGTCATAATAAAGTTACCATCTACGCCTGCCTCACTGTCTTCTGCATAATCGAGGTCAAGTACAGGCTGACCCGCATAAATGCCACAACTTACTCCTGAAACTGGCGATGTTAGTGGATCATGGGCGATAGACCCAGCATCCAAAAGCGTGTTGATAGCAATTCTTAGCGC
>CACPHA010000004.1 GCA_902633655.1 Paracoccaceae bacterium | reverse complement strand
GTTATTATCATGGTGACATTGTTTGCTTCCGCCTATATGGCAGAAGTTATCCGAGGTGGTCTCGCAGCTATTCCGAAAGGGCAATATGAAGGCGCAGACAGCCTGGGACTTAATTATTGGCAGGCTCAACGTTTAATTATAATGCCGCAAGCTCTAAAAGTGTCTATACCAGGGATAGTAAGCACGTTTATTGGTCTTTTTAAAGACACTACGTTAGTGTCGATTATAGGATTAATGGATCCTCTTGGTTTGTCCCAGGGTATTCGCGCAAACGCTGAATGGAACGGTATCTATACGGAACTATTTGCATTTATAGCTCTTCTATTCTTCATAGTTTGTTTTTCAATGTCTCGTTATTCAATGTTTCTGGAGCGGAAGCTACAGACAGATAATCGATAGGGAATAAAATAGATGACCGAAGTGGCGCCAGATCGAGAAATAGACCGCAGCAAAATGACGGTTACCGATAAAATTGCTATTCAGATAACTGGGATGAATAAATGGTATGGTTCTTTTCATGTATTGAGAGATATTGACCTGTCAGTTTATCAGGGAGAACGCATCGTTGTTTGCGGCCCTTCAGGTTCAGGCAAGTCTACTTTAATTCGATGCATTAACGCCCTGGAAGATCATCAAAGAGGTGAAATAGTTGTAGATGGGACGGTCTTGTCTTCTGATCTCAAAAACGTTGATAAAATTAGATCTGAAGTTGGGATGGTTTTTCAGCACTTTAATTTGTTCCCGCATCTCACAATTCTCGAGAATTGTACTCTTGCTCCAATTTGGGTGCGTAAAATACCAAAAAAAGAAGCCGAGGAAACTGCCATGCATTTCCTTGAAAAAGTTAAGATTCCAGAGCAGGCAAAAAAATATCCTGGGCAGCTTTCCGGTGGACAGCAACAGCGTGTGGCAATAGCGCGTTCGCTTTGCATGAAACCTCGAATAATGCTCTTTGATGAAGTAACTTCTGCTCTAGATCCAGAAATGATAAAAGAAGTGCTTGATACGATGATCGAGCTTGCTGAGGAGGGTATGACAATGCTGGTTGTGACACACGAAATGGGCTTTGCACGTCAAGTCGCCAACCGAGTAATTTTTATGGATCAGGGTCAAATTGTGGAGCAAAATCAACCTGAAGAGTTCTTTGGTAATCCGCAGTCGGATCGAACCAAACTATTCTTAAGCCAAGTTCTGGGCCACTAACTCCACGGTTAGTATGAATACCCGCGTACTTTTATCACTTCTCGTGGAATGCCAAAATCAAGTGTTCTCGCAGTTCCAAACTGAACCTCTTCCCAGCTTTTTATTTCAAGCTCTGCAACCCATGTCGCACATGTTGGGTATTTGTAGAAACGTTTATGTTTTGGTGATTTTATTGCTAGGTTTTCTGCAAACTCTGCAATTGCTGGGTTATGCGAAATTATCAATACGGTTTGCCCATTTGCACCCTTCAGTGTATTGAGCAGTGCGTAAACATTTGGGTGATAAAGCTTTTTGATAAATTCTAATCGCTTAGGTTTTATTGAAAGATATTCAAAAGTTTTGCGGGTCCGTTTAGAGGTCGACACCAGCGCCTGTTCGGGTATAAAATCTAGCTCCTTTAACCATTTCCCCATTGCCTTTGCTGAGGTTCGACCACGTTCGTTCAAGTCACGATTATGATCTGAAACTGGCAAATTCCAATCGGATTTTGCATGTCGCATTAAGATTAGTCGTAAACTCATGTAACGAGTGCTCTCATATGGAACGAAGACTGTTCAGTTAAGCGGCCAAAGTTTTGGCTCGGTGGGCAGGAGCGGCGCGCTGCATAACCATTGCTTAGACAGTTTTTTCTGTACACACCAGTGATATCCGATTTATTGGTGGTCACGTCATAGCTACCACTCGCAAAAGCTCTCACCGGGCAGGCGGTAAAACACGTTGCGTCATAGCTCGTACAAGAGTAGAGATTAGTGGGCGGCAGTGCAATACGCTCTCCAAATTTAAGATCCTCTAAAGGATATAAAAATAGGCCGCCCTGATCGTGGATCAGCAGCTTAATAGGTTACTGATACATTCGATTTGTTTTTAGGACCTAAGAATAAAATGGTGTATACAGTGGTCCATGAAATAGAAAAACTGCACTGGAGAGGAGTTTTCCCGCAAGCATATTGACAATACGCGTGGACCATAGATAAAGCGGATCATTAGATCCCCTTTGGAATTCTTCACTTTTTTGAAAAGCCAATCAGAATTCAGGCGCTTTTGGTCCCAATAAGAAAAGAGTTTTGCTTTTTTGATACCCCATCGCTGTTTGATGGATGAAATCCACCCAATACGGAAAGATACAGTTTTTCAGCTTCCAAACTAACTTCTTCGTGCGTGATTTTCGAATGAATGGTAGCCAAAGGCTCCACCTCAGTTTAGTAGGACGAGTGTCCTGCCATTCCAGGCCAACGGTAATGTCGGTTTGGCTACCACAGCTATAAGTCCCAAAAAGCCGATCCCAGAGGGATAGGGCGAAACCTTACCTCCAGACGTGCTCTTCCTGATTTACAGAGTGGTGAACGCGATGCATGTCTGGTGTCACAATTACATAGCGCAAAATTTTTTCTAGTGATTTTGTAAGTGCTATATTGGCATGGTTGAACATAGCTAAAGCTTTTAGCGAAATTTCGAAAAGGATTACTGCAGGTACAGCTGGACCGATAAGGTATACCGCGCCAATCTTCAAAAGCATTGAGAATGCAGTTTCTACGAGATGAAAACGGACCGCTATTGAGACATCAAAATCAACATCCGAGTGATGAACTCTGTGAAGCCGCCAAAGAAATGGAACCTTATGAGTGATTAAATGCTGGACCCATATAATCAGTTCGAGCAACAGTATAGCTAGAACAACCTCAATCCAAGTTGGCCAAATCAAGAAATTGAAAATTCCCATTTCTATCTGAGCTGAATCCAAGGCTGCACCGCCTGCCAAAAGTGGTAATCCGATCGCAAGGGCTCGCAAAAGAAAAGTGTTTAAAATAGTGACGCTAAAGTTAGTTACGCAGCGCCTCTTCTGCGAATATACAGGTAAAACCTCTGGCGCTACACGCTCAAGAAGAGCGAATAAAGCAAATAAACTAAGAAAAACGGTCAGACGAATGGTGGTTTCGATTTCCATGATGCAAATTTAAGCGCCTTGTTGAAAACTCAAGTTCTATGCTTTCGCCTGTTCGGGGCGTGCCCGGATCAAAGTGCCAGCCCCTTGCTGAGTGAATAGTTCTAGCAAGCAGGCGTTTGGCTCGCGTCCATCAAGGATCACGACTGCGCGCACCCCTTTCTCGACTGCTCTTAGGGCTGTTTCGGTTTTTGGTATCATGCCACCAGAAATCGTACCATCTGTGATCAGTTTTTCAATGTCTGAGGGTGTCAATTCAGCGATTATGCTGCCGTCAGGACCTTGTACGCCGTCCACGTCCGTCAAGAGCAAGAGTCGATCCGCGTTTAACGCGGCGGCGATAGAGCCGGCGGCCGTATCACCATTAATATTGTAGGTTTCGCCATCTTCACCGGCGCCAAGCGGTGAAATAACTGGGATCATATCGTTACTAAAAAGTGTTTGTAGAACACGCGGGTTGACTTTTGTCGGTTTACCTACGAGCCCGAGTTCTTCCCCAGCGCGTTCGCAAAAGATCAGATTGGCATCTTTTCCTGACAGTCCAACTGCAAACCCACCGGCTCTGTTTATGGCTTGCACAACTCGTTTGTTTACGCTCCCAGAGAGTACCATTTCTACAACTTCCATTGTAGCTTCATCGGTCACCCTTTTCCCGTTAACAAATTCTGATTTTATGCCAAGCTTTTTAAGCATCTGGTTTATCATAGGGCCACCGCCGTTGATGATCACCGGATTAATGCCAACTTGACGCATTAAAACAACGTCACGGGCAAACGTTTCCATTTTTTCGTCTGAGCCCATTGCATGCCCACCCAGCTTGATAACAACAATAGCATTATCATATCGTTGCATATAGGGTAACGCTTGTGATAGCGTTTGTGCTGTTTGGACCGAGCTTTGGGTTTTGGTTTTCTTTGTCATGCTAACGTCCTTCTGTCGGAAAGAATTTGTCACAGAATAAAGGTCCGTTGCAAGAGGCAGTGACATTTAGACTAACGTAGCAATAGCGCTTCGCAGGGTTGGTAGCCCCCATCCTTTTGCAGATGACGTTAAAAGGATTTCCGGAAAAGCCGCCGGATGGGACTGAAGCGCTTTGCTGACTTGATCAATGATTTTCAACCGCTCCGCTTCTTTTATTTTGTCTGCTTTGGTCAAGACAACTTGGAAGGTGACGGCTGAGCTATCAAGTAGCAACAGAATCTTTTCATCCACCGCTTTGACTCCATGACGGCTGTCGATAAGAACAAATGCTCGGCGTAGCGATTGTCGACCTGAAAGATACTGCCTGAGAAGTTTTTGCCATTTTCCAATTACATCCAGAGGAGCATTGGCATAACCATAGCCAGGTAAATCAACGAGGTAATGTTTTCCCGCCTGCGAAAAAAAGTTTATCTCTTGCGTACGTCCCGGAGTGTTGGAGGTTCTTGCAAGCGCTTTGTGACCAGTTAGAGCATTGATGAGAGTGGACTTGCCAACGTTCGAACGACCGGCAAAACAAACTTCAATGCGATCATCGGTGGGTAAGCCCGACATTGCAACCACGCCTTTTAAAAAATCCGTTTGCGAAGCAAAGAGCTTACGTCCCGCTTCCAGAATCGTTGCATCTGGATCGGGAGCCAGATTGAAGTTAACTTGCATCAGGCAAGACTGACTTTATCATTGATCTGGAGCTGACCATTAGTTTTGGCGATAGCGGCAACTGTAAAGTCTTGGTGGCCCCAGGTCTCTAATGTACCAAGAGTATCTGCGTCTCGATGTCCTGTCTTCGGATTTGCAGTGGTTGCAAGACAACGCTCTACTCTCTCAGTAACCTCAAAGGTTACATCACCGATCAGAATATTTTTTCCAATCCACTCGAATTCTACCCAAGGTCCTAGCCCATCAAACCAGAGGTTACAACGCCATCGTAAATGTGAAAGGTCGCGCCCCATTTTTTGTGCGACTGCCCTGTGAGAAGCCATGTTCCCGATCGTTATAGAAGCATAATCTGTATCCGTCATACCTCGCTCCGATGCACGCACGAGCTGGGATGATTTAGAACGGTTTTCAGGAATCAGCGCTGCTTCCCAATTGATAAAGCGCCTCTGATCTTCCGTATTGTCTGGGTTAATTGTAATTCCCGGTAGGTCTGGATGAGTGAGTGTCATAGAGTTTTCAGTTTGATTCCACACTGCATTGATTGCCATCAATGCAGGTGCTTTGGATCCTCTATTAAAGTTTTGGCAAGGGACCCAAGAACTTCCGTCAGCGTTGGATTTTTCATGGGTGACCGCGAAAGTGCGATCTCCGGGAAGAGTCTTGCCGGCTTTGATATTGACGCTCTGGAGAGACTCCCGGCCATGTGACTTTATGGGGTGCCGCCATATCTCAACTAGCTTTCCCATAAATTAACCTTTCTCTCCTTTGGTTTTTTTGCGGAAACTGGTTATGATATTTCCAAATACATCCGGTTTATATCCCTGTGAGCGCATGATAATATACTGCTGTGAGAAGGTTATCACGTTGTTGGCTATCCAGTAAACTAGTAGGCCACTTGCGAAAGAGCCAAGCATAAACATAAATACCCAGGGCATCCAAGCAAAGATCATCGCCTGAGTGGGGTCAGTTGGAGCGGGATTGAGTTTTTGTTGCAACCACATAGAAATACCCAAGAAAAGAGGTAAAATACCGAGGAAAAGCAGTGCCATAATCGAACCAGGCTCCGGTGTTCCAAAGGGTAGTAGTCCAAAGAGGTTCATTATTGATGACGGATCTGGTGCGCTAAGATCTTTAATCCATCCGATCCAAGGCGCATGACGCAACTCAAGTGTGACAAAGATTACCTTATAAAGAGAAAAGAAAATTGGGATCTGTAGTAGTATCGGTAAGCAGCCTGACGCAGGGTTAACTTTTTCCTTTTTGTATAGCTCCATCATACCCTGCTGTAGTTTTTGACGGTCATCACCCGCTTGTTCCTTAAGCTTTTCCATCTGGGGTTGAAGCTCTTTCATCTTCGCCATTGAAACGTATGATTTATAGGCCAGCGGAAAAAGCAGTGCTTTGATTAGCAAGGTAAGACCAATAATCGCCCAACCCATATTGCCAATATAATGATTCAGCCAATGAAGCACAAAGAATATAGGCTTGGTTAGAAAAAAGAACCAACCCCAATCGATACTGTCCAAAAAACCCTCAACCCCAGCTTTTTCGTATAAGCGAATTGTGTCCCATTCTTTGGCACCAGCGAAGAATCGACTTTGTACAGTCGTTTTTTGACCATCGGACACACTAACCATTGGCAATACGGTCTCTGCTTGAAAAGTATCAGCAGCTGCAAGATATTTTGCAGTAGAACGGAACGCGCTCCCCGGCATAGGGATCAGAGTCGTCATCCAGAAATGATCTGTGAAGCCTATCCACCCGTTATTGGTGACTTCAATCCGATCAGCATGCGTGCGATCACGTTCATTTATCTCATAATCACGCATATTTTTATAAGAGTCCTCTGCCAAGGTTTCATCGGACATCCTTACAAGACCCTCGTGCAGGATGAAAAAGTTTTTCAGATCTTTTGGTTCCCCGGTGCGGCGGATGAGACCGTAAGGACGCAATTCGATATTTGTCCCTGATGTATTCTCCACGCCTTGGATTATAGTGAACATATAATCTTCATCTATGGAAATAATACGAGTAAAAGTCAGTCCATTCCCATTGTTCCAGATTAGTTTAACAGGAGAACGGGGCGTCAGTGTAGTGTTTCCTTGCACGGACCATACGGTATCAGGAGATGGAACTTTGTCGGCTTCAACGCCGCTTAAGGAGGCCCAACCGTATACGGCGTAATAAGCGCCTTCCTGACCGATAGGGCGTAAAAGTGTTACGTTTTCGGAACCCTCATCCATATCAACTTTGTACCCTAGCAAGGACAGATCATCGATACGTCCACCTTTTAACGAAATCGTTCCTGATAACTTGTCGCTATCAATGTCAATTCTAGGTGCTTCATCGGCCGTAGTAAGAACTTCATCCGGTGTAACAGATGAAGTTGCTCCTACTCGAGGCAAGTTCGTAGTTGAAGCTGCATTCGACTGAACGTTTTCAACATTTTCCGTGGGGCGTGGCTCTGGAGGTGGAAAGAGAACAAACCATACAACAATTACAAGAAAGCTCAGTACAGAGGCTAGTATAAGATTTCTATTTTGATCATCCATGTATTTGTCACCAACTAAGGTTTTGCCTAGAGGCGATAAATGATTTCAAGAAGAAAAGGTCAAGTCCAGATTGGGTATTTTGATGATTTGGAGTTGGCCACTGTGTTATTATCGCTTATACGCGATGGAACTGACCAGTATGGCACAGCTTGACTAATTAGATTTTTTGATACCAATGAAGTCGAAAAGCTTAGAATCTAAGAGGTGGGAGGGCCGTGCGTTCATAAGAGCGCGGAACATAACCTGTCGCCGACCAGGGCTATTAGCTTCCCAACCATCTAGAATTTTTTTAACTTGTTTCCGTTGTAAGCCTTCTTGTGAACCGCAAAGTTCACATGGGATGATCGGATAGTTCATATCGCTTGCAAATTTATTGCAGTCAACCTCAGCTACATGCGCGAGCGGTCGATACACAAAGACATCTCCTTCATCATTAAGCAATTTTGGTGGCATTGTTGCCAAGCGTCCACCATGAAACAAATTCATGAAAAAAGTTTCCAGGATATCGTCACGGTGATGGCCTAGCACAACAGCACTACAGCCCTCCTCGCGAGCAATGCGATAAAGATGGCCGCGCCTTAACCGGGAACAAAGTGCGCAAAAAGTACGACCTTTCGGAATTTTATCAGTGACGATCGAAAAGGTGTCCTGATACTCAATTCTGTGGGGGACTTCCATTCTATCCAAAAATTCAGGCAGTACAGATGCGGGAAAACCCGGTTGCCCCTGATCAAGATTGCAGGCCAAAATATCAACTGGCAACATACCGCGCCATTTTAATTCATAGAGTATGGCTATCAATGTGTAACTGTCTTTTCCACCTGATAAACAGACCAGCCAACGTGCATCGCGCTCAACCATTCCATATTGTTCGATGGCTTCGCGAACATTACGCACAATCCTTTTACGGCGTTTTTTAAATTCCGTTGTTGATGGAGCGCCTTCGAATAGACGATGGATATGGCTGCTATTATCAAGCATAGGCAATGCTTACCGGTTTAAAACACTTTCGCAAATTACAGTCGTCAATCTGGTACATCATCTACTCCCTGGCCGCCCCAAGGGTGACACTGCATAATTCGGCGTAACGTAAGCCAGGCACCTTTTATAGCCCCATGTTTTTTCAGTGCTTCAAGTGAATAGGCGCTACAAGTTGGATCAAATCGGCAGCTCCTACCCACCCATGGTGAAAATAAGAGGCGATAGGCGCGAACAGGCAAAGAAAAGAAATAAGCCAGTGGTGTCATGTGTTTTCGTGCACTTCGTGTATTTTTTTTAGGGCCTTTTTGAACTCTTTAAGGAGATCGGAGAATTGTATTTGTTCCGTTAATTTTGTCTGCCCGATTAATACATAGTCCCATCCTTCGTTGCCCAAATCAGGTAAAATGTGACGAACCATTTCGCGCAACCGTCGTTTTGCGCGATTACGGTTTACGGCGTTTCCGATTTTTTTAGAGCAAGTAAATCCAACACGAATAGTTGGATTATCAGGTGTACCGCGATTTCGGCCTTGTAGAAGTAGGCCTTGACCGCGAACAAAATGACCGCTGGCAGCCTCTGTAAAATCCTTGCGTTTTTTTAGAGTGCAGATTTTCATGGAAAGTCTTCAGTGACATGAAAAAGCTAAATGTGAAATTACATCGCTATGATTACTATTTTCGTTTGTACTGCTCATCAAAATGGACCATTTTGTCTCTATGACGCTAATAACATAAAGGTTTAAGCGCTTAGAGACTTACGTCCTCGCGCCCTACGCGCATTTAGAATCTTACGACCAGCTTTCGTAGCCATACGAGAACGAAATCCGTGGCGACGCTTACGAACTAAGTTTGAAGGTTGAAAGGTGCGTTTCATCGCTCCACTACTCCAATTTTCAATTAGGCACGCCCCATAGTTTAAGACGATTCATTTCTGCGAGCTTTCGCTATAGGCTGAACAGCTCGTTATGTCAAACGCGTCAACTCGTTTTGAAATAGGAGGTTGAACGAGTAAGTTCTTTTAGAACTTGCTGATTTTTATAGCTTACTTATCAATAATACAAAACAGCGTTAGTAACTGTTGCGTTACGACTTGTGCAAAAATTAATGCATTAGTAAAAGTTATGCAAACTGTCATGTCAAAGAAACTATGATTTTTTCAAAACAGTTTTTTTCCGATAGCTATTGCTGCTTTAATTATGACTGGGTTTTGTTTACTTCGAGATGTCATGACCTTTGAAGCGCTGCGGGAACATGATGAACTACTGATATCTTTTCAAGGGCAAAATTCGTTTTTGATGGGTATAGGGGCCGTAGTGGCATACGCCATGATCGCGGGTCCTTGTTTACCAGGCTCAGCAATTGCCTATATAATCGGGGGGATCTTTTCGGACTCATCCCTGGCACCTTTTTAAATGTGCTTTCTGCATCCCTTGGGGCTACTGCACTCTATTTGGTCGTCTGGAAAGGGGCGGGCGATGTATTTAAGGGTCACTTTAATGCTTTGGAAGGTCGTGGCGAAAAAATAATCCAACGGCTTAGAAAAAATGAAATACGTGTGCTTCTATCGTTACGATTGATCCCCGCAGTTCCATTTTTTGTTGCCAATCTTTTGGCTGCGCTATCAGGGGTCAGTTTTTGCAACTTTGTATTTACGACGGTCTTTGGCATTTTTCCTGGCGCCGTAGTTTTTACCTCAATTGGAGTGGGGTTAGGCGACGTATTTGATAAGGCAACAAAACCAAATCTGTCCATACTACTGAGCCCAAGCATTCTTTTACCGCTTCTCGGTCTTGCCGCTTTTTTGGTATTTCCTGTATTCTTAAAAAAGACAAAACTAATTAGTAGCTCAAAGAAAGACCAAAATGAGGCTACTTAGTATTTAATTCGGCCCTGTATCTTAAACTAAAACTTTGACGAGCTTGTAAATTGGATATTAAAAAATTTCGAACTGGTACAGTGGGAAGTTGAACTGCAGTCAAGATATATAACAAAAAGTCAAACCGTTGGTATCGATTTTTGGATGGTGGGAAAAGGTTGAGTTCTGACTTAGAAAATTTTGGTGGTTAGGAAAATTAGCTTTGTATTTCGCCCTTGCATCTTCGGGTGGCCCGTCCTAAGTCAGAGGCTCAAGCACCGGTAGCTCAGCTGGATAGAGTACTTGACTACGAATCAAGGGGTCGGGGGTTCGAATCCTCCCCGGTGCGCCACCAACCCTCTCACTTCCGCCGAACACTTGCATATTTTAGCTATGCCGCTGAATTGCTTATACCTTTTGCGGCAACTGTTCATCGTGAGCAACTTTCAGAGCTCTCCAAGTGCCCAAATCACCCCTCAAACAGCCAAGGATCTCCGGCAAAACGCAGTGCATGGAGTTCACATTTTATGCTTAAATGAGGCTTGGGTCGGCAAGGAGTTTTGCCACGCTAAGATCAGGCGCATGATGGCCTGTAAGAAGCTTTTCAATCTGATCTGGATTGAGGGCGGCAAGCGGTAGATTGCGTGTAATGGTTTCAACAGTTGTTTTCTCTTCCTTCGCGAGCTCTTGAACCGATCTGACTTTTCCTTTTGAAAGCGCTTGATACCACTTCCAACTCTTTGCAACGCACAGGATTAACTCTTGATTTGGAGTATTCTGAGAGGCCTCAATTAAAATGATCTTGTTTCTTTTTCCTACGCTGCGTGGCTTTATCGGATAAGACACACAAACGGTTTTCTTTAAACCTAAAAGATCTGCGATGGATTTTGACAGCGTGACTTCTAGGTGGCCCTTAAACAGAACCACAGTTTCAGTAAGATCACGAATAGATAGCTGCAAAACTTCCTGCCGTTTTTGCAAAAACATATCCGCTGATAAGTTTGATTGCTCAGCTTTTAATTCGGCCAAAAGATTCTGAAGTGCGAGCGATGTGACATGTTCTGCTTCCGGAGCGGGCAGGGAAGTTAGCTCTCCATAAGGTGGCTCCCGCCGTGTTCTGTTAACAGTATAATGGCGATAGTAATTCTTTTGATTGGCCTTAGTCGGTTTGTGAACTGTCGTCGGCGCTAGTCTGTGTCCGGTAGAAGAAAATATCTTACCAACGAGTGGGTATTGCAGCTCGCGCTGAGCAGAAGTGCCTTTCGGCCGTGCAGCATTTTCTGCAAGTTTGTTTTGGACTTGGTCCCACAGGTTTTGGGAAAGAATAGCTTTATGCTGTCCATCGTATATTTTTCCATGATGGCGGACCTTTCCGATATAAATCGGATTGGAAAGGATTTGATAAAGATGTCCTGTCGTAAAATGTTTATCCCCCGAGGTTTTCCCATTGCGATGTTCTCGAACTGGAGTACGAATATCCAAACACCGTAAATAGGCTTTAACCTTGCTTGCAGAGCCGAGCTTTAAATAGGCTTCAAAGATTTGAGTAATGACTTGCGCATAAATCTCATCAATGAACAGTTCCCGGTCACCAAGCTTAAAGCCCACAGGCACATTACCACCCATAAACATGCCCTTGGCTTTTGAGGCTGCAAATTTATCGCGGATGCGTTCTCCTGTTATTTCCCGTTCATATTGAGCAAAAGATAAAAGGACGTTCAAAGTTAAGCGTCCCATGGATGTAGTGGTGTTAAACTGCTGGGTGACAGAGACAAAAGTCACTTTATGCGCATCAAAGATCTCTATGAGCTTGGCAAAGTCGGTTAGGGAGCGGGTCAAGCGATCAATTTTATAAACCACGATGATTTGGATACACCCTGCTTTTACGTCCTCTAGCAATTGCTGCACAGCGGGTCGCTCAAGCGTGCCGCCTGACCATCCACCATCATCATAAGATGTATCATGTAAGATCCAGCCCTCATGCTTTTGGGAGGCGATGAATGCTTCACAAGCCTCCCGTTGCGCATCCAAAGAATTAAAGCTCTGCTCCAATCCCTCATCTGTACTTTTGCGTGTGTAGATAGCGCAGCGCATCAGGATTTGAACCCAAAGAACTTGGGACCTGATCTGCGTGTCCCCGTCATACGAGTGGCAAGCTCAGAGAGGGATCCATAATGGGCCCCATTCCACTCGAAGCCTGTATCCTGAACCGTCACAGTATATGTCTGCCCCCGATAGCTGCGTATAAGCTCTGTGCCGGGCGAAAGGCCTGTAAGGGGCGCCAAAGCTCCATTGCCTGCCTCGTGACGCTTTAGGCGGCTTATCAGCTTTGCATGGGCCTTATTGCAGGCCTGAATGTTTCCTTGCCGTTCAAGCTGTACTTGCAGACAAGTTCTAAAAACCTTTGCGCCGGCTTTTTCGGGTTCACGGCATTTGAACACCCGCCGCCATTCACCAATCAGTTTTTTGCGAGAAGCTATAGTTAAATCGAGTAATGCCATTCTCTTCTCCTATGCAGACAAATCGCATGTCCACACAGGCTTGCGGTGCTGCAGAAGTGAAGTCCTGTTTGATTAATTTTTTGAATTTAAGGCCCAACATTAGAACTAGTTGTTAATATTTATTTTCGTTAGGCTACCGACATTTCAGTAGATTCTAGAATCACACTTGCTATGTGATCGTTACTTTGAATACTAGGAGCTAACTTATGTCCTTCGAAATAGATCTAGTCTTAAAGTTATTAAAAGATCACAATATTAATCCAACCAGTGAGCCGGAAAATTTACCGATCCCAGAAATTGGAAGATTAGACGAAACAGAAGAAATATATCCGGTAAATTTGAGGGATTTTTATGAAGATGACGATGAAGAAGAACTGTTATCGCCAATATTGGACGAGTTAGAACGAGTTATCACATCTAATGAAGGGCCAAACCGGCGAATATATCATTCTGAAGACAGGGATGAATATCCATGTGCGTGGTATCAGCCAATACACTATTTTGGTCGTAATTGGGGAATATTTATTAGGCAAGAGTGCCTGGAACACGCAATATTGGATATCGCAACTTATATCGATTGGAAGGCCATATATCCTAAAAAATTAAAACTTTATCAATGCTTTAAAGTGTTGCGTCAGTGCGCATTTTATGAGCTGTATTTTCATGAACAATTTCATCATAAAGTTGAAAGTTTTGGTTTGAGATTGCTCGTCAGTAACGGTCGCGACAACTACCGTTATTATAAATCCAAGGTGTATAGGCCTACATTTGGAACAGATGATTGTTTGGAGGAAGGTTTAGCTAACGCTGAAATTTTTCAGAGAATAAACGAGTCCCGTTATAAGCAGAGATTGCAACCAAACATTATAAGCGGCTTTAAAAATTATTTGGGCGACACAATTCGAGGCGCTCCCCCGGGCTACCGTACTGGGGTCAACTACCTCTCTGAGGCAGCATACAAAATTGGCTTAGGAACATTGCAATCGCAAATGTTCGGTGTGAGCTTGTTACCGACTAAAGTTGCAAGCCATTGGCAAGTTGCTACTCACATGACGCGATCATTAGCTGATATTACATCTAATATCTGGGTGATAATTCCGCAAATGGGAAGGCCCATAATAAGTTCATCGGCAATTGACCCTCGTGGGACAATTTCAACGAACAAAGTAACCAGTACCCTGACAAAATTTTATAACTTTTCTGTAGTAAAGGGGGCCGGCAAGGGTTCTCATGTTAAGTTAAAGGATCAAAATGGCAGGACTGTAGTTCTATCAGGCAACAGATACGCTCTCATAGAGAAGGAATTAAAAGATGCTATTGAAGCTGTATCTGGGCAAAGATCACTTCAACTTCTTGACGATTTCCTCAGTGGAAAACTGACTAAAGTCTAAGTCAAAAGATAATCAGCTAATGCGCCAGATGGCTTTACCGGAACTTTTTCCCATCTCTCGAAGTGCCATCGTAAAGCTATCGACAAGATCATCATGGGCTCCATAAGGGAAGCCACGCAATTCGCTCAAAAACAAATCAATGCCGCTTATTCCTTTTGCCAGGAAGACTTGTCCTGTATTTATCTTGTGCTGAATGGAAATAAATCGGTCTGCTTTTGAGAGCCCTCCGTGACGACCTTCAATAACTTGGGAACGTCCTCGACCTTGCCGATGTATCCGTGCAATCAAATCAATGGAATGATTGGCGCGTTCAATAATGACACGATGGGGCTGCTCAGAGATCGCCTCACGCAATATTCTTTGCTCTACGTCTTCGCTGCTGGCTTTAAAGCGGTTCGCGTCGAGTAGATAATAGCCACTATTGTTATATGCCCATTTTGTAATGGCGGTGTAATCCGCAGTTTCAGAAGTGCTAAAAGCGGTATCCCAAGAGTGGATATAAACCGCGTCCTCTAAATTTGCATGCAGACCATTAGGGTCAAACCAGTTGAATTTATCCAAATCAACAAGATCATTTTCCGGGTAAATGGGATCTTGCATATATTGTGCAGCAAAGGCTGCTTCTCCAAGCATTTTACGCGTGCGTGTGATTTCCAATTCTCCAAGGCGGTTGGGATCTAAATAGTCTCCGGCTTTTGCCAAATGCTCGTTCTCAAAAGGCATTTTATAAATGGTATCCTCTTTGAACTGGGCAGGCAGCTTGAGATGTTCAAATTCACTGCGATCTAAAAGCTCTCCGGTTAAATCATCTGGATGAATCCGCTGCATCACCAATAATATGCGTCCGGTTTTGGGATCATTCAGCCGAGTATAAAGGCCCTCCTTGAAGCGGTTGATAATGTCTTTCATTTTTACCTCGGAGCGCACATCATTGGTTTGGATAGGATCATCTACAATAATGTAATCTGCCCCAAGGCCCGTCATTGTTGCATGGAAGGATGTTATGGTGACTTTCCCCCCCTTTGTGGTTCTAAGCCGCGTTGATCTGGCTTTCTCATTTACTAGCTGTGAATCAGAAAACAGTCTTTTATATTCAGGGTGGCGCATGATTTTGCGCACTTGGTTTCCGAGGTATTCTGCAAACTCATCCGAATATGTAACCAGCATGATTTGAAGGCCAGGATCTTTGCCCAACAACCAGGGTATGAAGAAGGTTGTGCAGGTAGAGGTTTTTAGAGATCGAGGAGGCGCATTAACAATGAGGCGCCTCACATGCCCCCGATACAGCCCCATAAGTTTTTCTGACATGGCATGCACGTGCCAACTGGCGTCATAGTCAATTAAGTTTTCCATAATAGGAAAAAACCATTGCAAAAAGAAGCTCGGGGAAGAGCGAATAAGGGCATCTTTAAACGACTGATCGTCTATTTGAACCATCAACCACCTTCCAACTGTTTTTGGCAATCGGGACCGACAAGTTGGCCGAAAGAATTAAGAAGTGCTTTATCTTGCTTGTTGCGCGCTGCGGCTGAAATGCTAGTTGGATCGGCTTGCTCGGCCATAAATTTTTGCAAATCCACCAGCAAGCGAGCAGAGCTGGTCTTTCCTGCCAAGGAGTCGTTGACCAATCTTTGCAAGAAAGCCTGCTGTTTACTTAAGCGCATATTTGCACCATTCACTTGAATTGTGATTTTCTGATCCAAGATTTTCTGCAAATCGGCAGCGAGACTTTTCTTACCTTTTTTGCGACCTGCCGGATTGCCAGAAACCCCCTTTTTAAACTGATGCTTTTTGGGAGGCTTGCAGTAACCGATTTCTTCTTCAGACATAAGTGGCCTCCCGTTGATAAATGCGTTTCGTTTTAAGCTCCTCAAATGAAAGACCGGTTTTTACATGCACGGCCGAAAGACCATGCATTTGATTGAGCCGGCGGATGGCAACATCCACATATTTCGGATCAAGCTCGATCCCTATCCCGCGTCTTTTTGTTTGCGCTGCTGCGAGGAGAGTCGTTCCGCTACCCAGAAAGGGATCAAGAATGATATCGCCAGTGGAGGTGCAATCGAGAATGATATTTGCAATCAGTTGTGTGGGCTTTATGGTTGGATGATCTGCCAGATCTTCTTTGCGTGTGGCACCAAAAGAGGTAACTCCCGGGTAGGTCCATACATTGGTTCTATATCTTCCAAACTTGCCAAGCTGAATATTATTTTGGAACTCTGCGCTTCTGCTGAAGACACCAATAAGCTCGTGTTGAGAGCGATAAAAAGACCCCATTCCAGCATTTGTTTTTGACCATACGCAGAGATTCTGTTGGATAAGATTATTACTTAAAGCGGCTGCAGTAAGATGCGTTAAATGCCGCCAATCCATACAGATGTAAAAAAGTGCGTTGGCGGAAGTATATGGTAGGCAAGATGCTATTGCTTGATCCAGAAATGTTGTGAATTCCTCATCGCTCATTTCTCCACTGGCCATCTGGAATTCCGAGTGTCCCGTGTTCAATCTGACATGGCCCTGAACTTCCACATTATAAGGTGGGTCAGCGCAAACTAGCTTTGCCGGCTCATCAATAAACTGTTTTAGCTCATTGGTGGAGCTAAGACTGTCACCACAAATAAGCAGATGTTCACCAATGCGCCAGACATCGCCAAGTCTTGAGATAGGATCAGAAGGAGGTGACAGATCTTCGGGGTTTTGATCTGGAATAATTTGAAAGCTAAGTGCAGCATCAATTTCTGCTTGTTCAAATCCAGTAAAAGAAAGATCTGTTTTAAATTCCAATATAGCTTCGAGGTGCAGTTTTAGCTGGTTTGGGTCCCATTTGGTATCTTCGCCAAGTCGATTGAGACTGAGAGCCAGTTCTTTTTTCTGGGTCTCTGACAAACCTGTCAAAATTATGCAGTTGAACGATTTTAGGCCAAGCTCTAGAGCAATATCAAAACGAAGTCTGCCATCAATGATGTTTAGGTTCTCATCCAGAATGATGGGTGTCACAATTCCTTGGCGTTCAAATAACCGCCGTGCCTTTTTGCGTTGGGCAGGGGAATGAACCCTAAGTTCTGAATTTATTTTCGTGATGTCCGAGAGGTGAACTTTTCCCACGCAAAGAGACATGCTCTTCGTCCTTTTATGGAAACGGCTCCACCTGCCGTTTGATGATATTTTGCAGCCGTATGGCGTAGCTTACATGATTCCGATCAGAACCTGATCCGTAGGATTTACCATAGCATAGAAAGGATCGATTGAAAAGTCCGCAGGCAAAAGTGAACTATGTCAACAGATTGTTTATACATTTAAATTTTAAATATTCCTATACTCTCATATGAAAAATTCGTTTGAGTCCTAAATCTAAATCGTTTAGTTAATTCGCTGTTTCGACAAACGTTTTTTTGTGATTGGTGCAGTTTACTTTATGATAATGTTGGTTCTAAGCATCTGTTAGGTTTAGACTTTCAGTAGCAATTTTTCTTTGGCGAGAGATTTCAAGCCTCAATGCCTCAAATACGTGACGCGATTTCGTTCTGGTAGTTATGACTTTCTTCAATCTGTGTGAGCAGTATTATTCTCATTGGAATAAAATCCATTGCCAGAATCACAGATGTTCTTTTTTTACACAAATAAAGAACATAGCGTGAATAATAGCGCAGGTAAATTCCATATCACCGAATGTACGCTCGTTTATCCTCATCTCAATAAAGGTATAGGAAGATTTCTTGAGTAGTACAAAACTAATGAAACGGAGGAGTTCATGGGTATAACTTCATTCATTAAAACTAAGCCTAATCAGAATGACGCTAAAAGACTTGGTTTTGCCTACATTCGTCACATTGATCGTACTGAATTTAACCTTGATCGCTATCCAAATCAGTTACTTGAGCTTAATCAGGACTTCGGGAGGTTTGTTATTGAAGAAGGTAAGCTACATAGTTTTTGGGAGTTTTCAATCACTCAGGAAAAATCAGATCAGATATTCAGCAACAGTCGCGCTGGAGAATGTATTCAGCTTTTTGACATTGCTTTATATGGGTACATTCAAAGAGATCACAGTATTTCTATTTCAAAGTGCGAAGAATTCAGGACAGGACTAGTTTTTGCGTCGAAATGTGTCGGAGCGTTGGGTTTAGGGTCTATAGAAAACCATCAATCCATGACGCTTGCAAAATACGAAGCGGTAACTGGAAAATATCCTGTAATGCTTCAGGCGCGCCGACATCATTATGACCCAATCTAATACGATTGGTATAGAAACGAAGAAATCACCTTCGATCAATATTTGAGTAGGATTAGAAGCCGTTTTGGTTAGGCATAAACTGAGTATCAGACCCTGTACAACAAAACGCGATGACTTTGACCACGATGGTGCTACCGCATCGGAACTGTTGTTTCGGCAAATTCTGTCAGATGTTTTTCACTAAAGGGGATAATACGCTAACTGGCGCTCCGCTGATCTTAGAGGCGATTTTGGTAATGGTGCCGCAAAGCGATTATACTACCCAACGATCATGGACCACGATCGGTCCACCTACGATTTTGCGATTCTATGCGCAGACAGAGATACACCATTATATTACTTCGATTTCATTTTTCATTTTCCAAACTTAAAGCAAGCTTGGGAAGAGAGCGAAAGTGAAGCGCGTATAAAAGTTTTTGATCTTTTTTTAGAATCAGAGTTGCAGAAATACAGAGGATACGATCTTGTTGAAATGGCTGGAGAAGAAGAGGACTTGATCTTCAAATCGCAAGCTAAAATTTTGTTTGCGGTGGGATTAATTAAACAAAGATATTCTCTTAATTTGGATGAATACACTCAAATAACTGGATTTAATCCCGTCGCAGAAGATTGCAGACGTAAGTATTTTGAACATCCGGAAATGCAAGAAGACGGGCTGATTGATTTTGTAAATACAGATCTTGAAAAATTTTACAATCAGCAACTGACGCTTCTTAAGCTAGACGACCAAAAGAGACCAATCTTGGAATAAGCAAGTGCGAATACTTTTAGCATTAATATTTCTTTGGCCAGCGGCGAATTTGGCCGATTTCAATTATTATGACCCTGATACAAAAAATTATTTCTCCAAGAAGAGCTTCGTTCACCGCATCTTCCGCTTATCGATGACTTAGTGACAGGACTGTTCTGGACAAATGTTGAAAAGGCGCGTGAAGAGATTTGGCGTCCTTTGTGGGAACCTGGAATAGAAACGGCGAGCGCAACATACAACTATATGGGTCGCGTGCTGAAGGAAGCCGACAGAAGGGCAGGTGTATTGGTCATGTAACAATAGTACTGCCTAACCCGCAATCAACTACTCTCAGATAAATGCGAAATAAATTGTTTTTCCACTTCACAAGATTTTGAAATTGTTTTGCATTAAAATGTAATTTTTAATTTTCGTGAACGTGAATTTCAGTAAAGTTTGATCACCATCTGGAAAATATATGTTTTCCAGTGAGTGTTGGGTGTGCGTAGTTTACTTTAGGGTATTAAGCATATCGATGAGTTCTTGAGTAATTAGAATAAATTTCTGACCTTTTTATGAAGTTTAGTAAGTAGTGATTACGCAATTTAAAACGATATCAGCTTGAATTCGTTATAATCGAAGAGTTATACAATATATAGGTGCTTAATTTTATTTATTACAATCAGTAGCTAATTGGAGGGGAGTATTGTGCGTACACACGTTGCGCTTTTTGCAGGGCTAGGGGGATTTATTGCCTCCTCTGACAGAGCTGGGTATAATACTCTTTTCGCTACTGACGTTGAAAAGTATTGCGTTGCAACGATAAAGCATACATTTCCTAATGTCCCAGTATGTCAGACATGCATAACAGAGTTATCCCTAGCTAAAGAAACCAAGCCCGACCAAGTTATTGATTTACTAAGTGCAGGTTTCCCTTGTCAGTCTTTTTCAAATGCAGGAACCAACTTGGGATTTGATGATGAGCGCGGAAAGCTTTTTTTCGAAATTCCACGAATAATTAAGGAGCTTACGAATCCGCCAAAAGTCATCCTGTTAGAGAACGTACCGAACCTAAAGATCTTCGATGGTGGCTCCAGATTACAGGTAGTTATCCATGAGTTAAGGATGCTGGGCTACTGGGTGAGTGAATCTCAGGCGACTATACTGAAAAGCAAAGAAATCTCAGGAACTCCACAAAGCCGAGACCGGCTCTACATCGTGGCCTATCATTCCACACATTTTAAAAGAAATTATTTCCAGCACAAAAATATTTTGTCAGAGGAAACAAAAGAGTTGACTGCGTATCTGAACCTCGAGGAAAAACAAGAAGAAACACTGTATTTAGATAAAAAAAGCAAGTATTTTGAAATGCTTAACCAATCGATTAGCAAAAACGGTATTGATCGGCTCTATCAAATTCGCAGGGTAGGTGTACGCGCGTGCCCTCCTAATACTTGTCCAACGCTCACCGCAAACATGGGTGGTGGAGGACATAATGTTCCCTTTGTAAAGGATAAATGGGGCATTCGTAAGCTCTCTTTATCGGAGTGCCTTAGCATGCAAGGATACCAAGAAACTGAAATAAAATTTCCAGACTCTATTCCGCGTGCTGCCCGCTATACGATGGTTGGAAATGCTATACATGCAGGGGTGGTCGAAAAAGTTATAAAGAATATCAGTTTTGACAAAGAAAGATTATCTAATGATAGGATGGCACTTTCCGCCTAATAATGACGGTATAGCTGCTGGTGCGAATGACGGCGCTATAGATACCTTTTCAGGTAATATGCTGTCGTCAATTGTTCGGGAGACCATCCAAAATTCTTTGGATGCAAAGCGACTTAGATCGAGCGCTGTGAGAGTTCAATTCAAAGCTGAGAAAGTACCTACGTCAAAATTTAGTGGTTTTGCTGAAATAAGAAATGACCTTATAAGCTGCGTCAAAATTGCTCGCCGGCAAAAGTTACCGCCCGCAGTAAAATTCTACGAATACGCAATCAACAAAATTGATTCTACAGCCAATGTAAATTTATTGTGCATTCAAGATGAAAACACTACGGGTTTAACAGGACCGATTGACAAGCCTTGGGGTAGTTGGTTCGCGATGACTAAAGGTGCAGGTATCAGTCAAAAAAGTAACGCGGCATCATTGGGAAGTTTTGGACATGGGTCGAAAGCACTTTTTGCTTTAAGCGACGTGCGTATGGTTTTTTATCATACGAAAACTACGACCAGTCAAGGAGACGAAATTCGATTTCAGGGTAAATGTATCTTACAAACACATGAGGATCCTTCAAACCCAGGTGTTTACACGCAGGGAACCGGTTTTTTTGGAAGAAAAGATGGTAACCTACCTCTCCTGGGTCACAACGTCCCAGAATGGTCGTGCTCTCTCAGAAACACATTTTCAGAAAGTGCGGGCACATCAATTTTTGTTCCTTATAGTGGGTTCACTTCGGCAGATTATTTAGAAACAAAAATCTTGGTATTAGCTAACTTTTTCTATGCTATTATGACAAATGAGTTGGAAGTGACCGTTGGCGATGAATGTATCAGCCGCGAAAACCTTAAAGAAGTTTATGAAGAGTGTCTTACTAATCTACATATTTCAAGTGAAGATACAGATAAAAATCAGATAAAACAAAGCTTTGAGTCAATAAAGACTATAATTGACTACCAATTCCATAACGCTCAGGAAATCCCAAATTTTGGGAAGGTATTGTGGTGGATTAGAATTGGCAACGCGGTCGAGGGGCGAAACGTCGGCATCGCTCGACAGAACGGCATGCTCATAACAAAAAAAGCAAACGGTCTCGAAAGATTTCGAGGCACTCGAAATTTTGACCTCTTCGCCTGCGTTAAAGGGGATAAGGGATCACAACTGTTAAAAGATTTAGAAAATCCCAAGCATGATAATTTTGAATTTGATAGGATAAAATTCCAAAAAGCGCGCACGCAAGCTAAGCGTAAATACAAAGAATTCACATCAAAAATAAGAGAAGTAATTGCAACTCATGCATCTATTTCCATCAATGCTGAAGAAGAGTTAGAAGGATTATCGTTTATTTTCGGAGGGCTCTCAGAATCTTTGAATACGAACAGTAAGGGTGCCGAAAGAGGAAGTAAAATCACGTTAAACTCTGTTGTGAACAAAAAGGTTGATCACCAATCCATGCGTGAAGGTGAGCTAGATTTTATACAGGATATGTTTTCACTAGCGAGCAGGCGAAAATTTACAGGAGTTAATCAGTTACCATCGAAACCACCCGTTGTTAAACAAATAGATGGCACTATGGCGTTCACCGAGCAGACGGTTAGCAGAGCAAAATCCGTCAATGCTACCAATTTAAGAGTTACGCATTACGCCAACAATACTGCTAAAATATTTTTCAACAGTCCGCTAAGTGGAAAGTGCCAATTTCAGATATTCGCCGTGGGAGAGCAAGATGCTGAGCCAATTGGTTTTGTTGTAGAGAACAACGTATGTTTTATCCTTGAAATTTTTTTAGACATCAACGTTAGGCATAGTATCGAACTATGTTTTGACAGAAATGTCACTCAATATGTACTAGAAGCGAAATTAAATGAAGTTTGATACGCAGTCATTTCCATACCCAGTCCTCACGCCAATAGACCAAGGTGACGATTATATAGATGGGTCGTTTGAATGCGTACTTGGTTTCCCAGAAAATGTTAATGACGATGGAACATTTTCGCTTTCTTACATCAACATGCTGTCTGTGGTCGAAATACAAGAATTGATAGATCGGGGGAGCGCCAACTTTGTTATCGAAATCAATTGCGCGGAAACGCTGTTTAGAAAAGCTTTTTTGTTAGGTCCGAGAGGAGAAATTGATTTGAATGCCTATGACTTCCATGGGGGCGTGAGCTTTACTCCCATGATTGTTGTTGCAGACAGACTGGAGGAATATACCAGCGTAGACCTCAACCCAGAGTATGAGACGCAATATTTCCAATTAATGCCAGGAGATCTATTGGCAATAGATAACTCTGTGGCAAAAAACGTAGATTTCATAAAATTATCTTTTGAGACATTGGTGAGAATAAGGACTGACCATACGCTTGATCCTAATACTTATTCTATAGAAACGACACCAAATTTTATTTACATTGCGATGGGTGAAAAATTAAGAGAGCAGTGGACTCTGCTATCAAAAAACCGTAAGTCAGAGCCAATTTTTGCGATGACCATTTTTAAAGATTGTTTGGTGCTAGCAATTCAGGAGCTTGTGCTCAATGAAGACGCTCTGCAGTACAAATGGGCGAACGCACTGGTCAAAAAACTCAATGAGCGAGAACTTTCCGTCCCAAAACAATTTGATTTTAATGAGGTAAATATTTTGGTTCAAAGTCTTATAGGCCATCTTGGCCTGGCAAAATTACCTTCCTTGGGAGAAGGCTAATGCAGGTATTAACCTCAGATAGTCTAGAAGTGCTTAGACGCGCAGTTACCCTCACACCCGAATTTGTAGAAGTTAATTTTACTGAGCTTTCAGCTCAACTTAGTCTCAAATTTGTTGAGATTAAGGTGAGTTTACATACAGAATTTCCACTTATTATGCCTCGAGGGGTCTCCCAAGAAAAAAATATGGATAGTCAAAACTGTATAATCATTTCTAAACTTCTAAGCCAATTAACCCCTGCTGAAGCGACAGACGAACGATTATGGACAACTCTTTGTTTTGCAGAACTTTCTGAATACGTTCGTAGACGATGGCCGTTAGCAAAGTCACAAAACCGTCCGAACCATGTGAATGACCACTGGTTCGCAAAAAATAATAGGAACAGGATTCGTGATAATGCTATTTCACGACTTTGGTGGATGGGACGTGTAGCAAATCTGGTACCAGGCGCAACATCTGATGAAGTATTGGAGATGCTATTTTTTAATAGTGACTATCGCTCCAGTCTTCTTGAGCGCACATCCTCTGCAAGTGCCTTCAATGTTGTGGCCTCAATACTAAAGATTTCGCAGAAATATTTTGCAGCTGATTGCGATTATAATAGAGACAATTTTCGGTCCTTTATGAAAAGTATCGATATGATTAGTAAAAGAGCAAATCTGACTAGCCTAAGTGATGATGCACTTACGTCTTTACTGGAACCGCTCTATCGTCATGCATATTCGTTGAATTAAAACCTTTACAAAACTTTTCTAGAGTGTAAGATTTCCTGCTTTTTCGGCGGGGGCGATTCATGGAATTAGTAGAATATTTTGACATACTCATGGAAGAAGTACGGGAAATAGCTATTGAGACGGGTCAGATTAAGTCCAACGCTTTTTTAGAATGTTCTCTCGATCGTGTTACTGAAACAGGTGAGATCGATGCCTACGAAATACTAAGCGTTGACGACCGTGATGAGATAAAATCCACGATATCGGCGTATTCCTTCGATCCTGTTTTTGGCGAATTTACTTTGTTTGTGAATCTTTTTGAAGAGATGGAGCAGGACAATATTAAAAATTTGACAAATTCAGATCTAAAACCTGCATTTCAGAGAGTGCAGCGCTTTCTTAAAAAAGTATTTGAAAAAGATGATGGCTGGAGCTCCTCTTTAGCCCGAACTGACACTTTCTTTTTGATAAAAGAATTGAAAAATCAATGGCCAGGAACAAAAACATTGAAGGTGATTTTTATCACAAATAAGCTGTTAAGCAAAAGGTATGAACATAGTGAAAAAGGTACGCTTTTTGGCAAAAAAGTGGCTGTTGGAATTTGGGATTTACAACGTTTTTTTGAAGTGGAAAGCTCCGGGAATGAACGAGAGCAAATCATTATAAGCTTTGAAGATGCGCCGCTTGCGGCATTGGAAGCTTCAAAGTCTGACGATTTAACTTCTTATCTTGTAGTCATGCCCGCGGATAAGCTGGCTGAAATTTACGGTCGATACAGATCACGTGTATTGGAGCAAAATGTACGTAGCTTTCTGCAAAATCGCTCAAAGGTTAATAAAGGAATAAAGATCACGCTCAGTGAAAACCCTCAGCGATTTTTTGCATATAACAATGGTATTACCTCGACCGCAAAGGGTATAAGGTTTTCTGACGAAAATAAAATTTTGGAATTAGAAAATTTGCAAATTGTGAACGGTGGTCAAACTACTGCGCAAATATATAACGCACACAAAGAGGGGATCGATCTCAAGGGCGTCGATGTTCAAATGAAATTGAATGTGATAACCGATGAAGGAATAATTGACACGATTGTTCCAAATATCGCAAAGTTCGCGAACAGCCAAAATCCAGTAAGTGAGGCAGATTTATTTTCGAACAGTCCCTTCCACCAGCGTATTGAAGAATTTTCACGAACCACTATTCCCCCAATAATCCAAGGGAGTGCCAGAAGTGAACGCTGGTTTTATGAACGCTCTCGTGGGCAATATTTGAATGAGCAGGGCGATTTAACACCTGCTAAAAAACGAGAGTTTCAAAGAACATACCCCAAACCCAAAATGCTTACAAAAACAGACTTGGCCTTAGTATTGAACGCTTGGGATATAAAACCCCACGAAGTCAGTAAGGGTGCCCAGGGTAATTTTAAAATTTTCGCAAAATCTATAGAAATGGAAAAAACTCCAGAAAAATATAATAAGCAGTATTTTTTGGACGCAATTATAAAAACGATGATCTATCGCGATTTTAGAAAAGAAATACCCAAACAACCATGGTACTCAGGATTTCCAGCAAACGTTGTTGCCTATAGTGTTGCGTGGTTTGCATATTCTCTGAAAGAGCACGAGCTCTCCATAGATGTTATGTCTTTGTGGAAGAAACAAAAAACACCTGAATTATTGTTGCAGGTCCTGTTGGATGTAGCCGAAAGCGTAAATGCACACCTCCTCGGTTACGCTGGCAATCCTACGACCTACGCCAAAAATGAACAATGTTGGCGGAATATGTTAGAAAATTTTGATATACTTTCACTATCAGAGTTGCCTGGTACCATTGTTGCAAAAGATTTTGCTGATAAAATCAGAGCGGAAGCCGAGAAAGAACGCGCAATCTTGGAGGACTTAGTGGATGAAGTTAAATTACTTTCTATTCATCCTGACTGTTGGTCAAACATAAAGACATTTATTGGAAGACAGATGTCTGAGGGAAAAAATAATGACATTGAAAAATTACGCAGGGGAGAGCACGTCCCAGAATTTAAATTAAGACAACTCGCTAAATTTGTTCACCAATATCAAAAACAGGGTGGTGAAATTGTTTTTATATCAAATTTACGGCCTTATGCTGTGAGCTGAAAAGAATGAGTGCATTGGAGCAAGAACTTGCCGTTGAACTCAAAAAGGCAGAAATTAAATATGTGCAGAGAGCTACGCAACACTTTGGTCGACCTGATTTTTTAGTAAACCAAGGCAGGTGTGCAATATTTGTACATGGATGTTTTTGGCATGGGCATGCGTGCAAAGAATGGAATATATCTGATTTGTGGAGATCTAAAGTGAGTGCGATTATGAGTCGTGATTTGGAAGTAAGATCTCATTATAAGAATTCAAAAATAAAATATTTTCGTGTTTGGGAATGTGAATTGCACAGATTTGGAGCAAGAAGAATAGTTTATAAAATCAATAGATTTATTCACGGTCATTGATTTCTATCATGGCGTCCCAGAAAAGTTTATACAGTTCTGCGTATTCCATCGATGCGAACAACTTCGCGCCACCGTAAAGATTAATTTTACGAAACCATCTTCGAAAAGGGGCTTCAGAGCCTCGTCCTTTAAAGAATTCATTGTGTGGTTCTTGCGTTTGGAAATTTTTCTTACATATCAAAATAGCAAGCGCAGCTTGAGGTATTGTAGAAGCACTGGGGCGCTCTATCAGTTGAGCTCTGAAATCGGTATCGGTACATAATATAGACAATAGTTCGTCAAAATCTTCACCTTCCTTGCATCGGGAAATAAGGTAGCCATTCCACCATAACCGCCCAATTGAATTATCACGTTCTATACTTCGTGATCCATTTCCTCGGGCGAAGAAGTGTCGCTTAATTTTATCTGTATCATTTTCTTCAATCTTATGACGTTGCACAGTATATTCACGCGCATACAGATGCGTTATTGCCGCCAAAATACGTTCATCTCGAGCCTGATAGGGTGTCATTCCTTCCAATGAAGAATACAAAATTCTTGAATTTACGGCATCAAGCTCGCCTGCTAGCGCATGGGCATTCCAACGAAGATCGACTGATAAATTTTGCTTGATTGTCGTATTATGTAATTTCCTGAGTGAATCTCCTATGATTTTCTCTAGGCCATTTCTAAAATACGAATTTTTGTTAACCTCAACATTAGTGTAAAGTGAGCTCAACATATTCTGCGAAATAATTGGGATCTCTGTCATTCAGATATCTCGGCGATTTTTGAAAGCGGCTTTTTAAACAAAGTTTGAGCCTGATTATATACTTCATCTCTAATCGGTTGCTGGTTTTTGATCGTTTCTAATTGCATTTTTAAGACCTGTGCCCATTTGTATTCTTCAAGCACTTCACGCGAATTTAATTCGTGTAAAGCATGTGTCACTGCCGGTACAAAAATAGAATTTAATGCTTCTATTGGCTCATTAGCATTAGTTTCTAGCAAGCCATTAATTTTAGCGTTCAACGCTGAATTCATTGAAATCTCGATGTAATCACTATCAAGCGAAACTACATATTCTCCATCGGACAAACTATCATTTGCGGAAATAGATATAATAGATCTAGCATTTCTGAAAAATTCTTTCTGCATGTAAATTTCCTGGGTGAGAGATTGTGCTAGGATATTACCCTTAATAATATTGAAAGCTTCATCATCAAAATCAGGGTGGAACTTATCACTAGATAACTGAAAATCCTCTTGAGCAATAACAAAAAGTGTTAGCTCAACTCGACCGTGCACATCCTCAGCTTGTAATTCTACGGTGTCCATATCAACACCAATATCAAAACTTTTTGTAAAGAAAGTTTCTCTGCATGCTACGATTAGCTTGATTTTAGCCCTTTTCTCTATGACTGCAATTTTTAAAGTTGGCTCCTGCAAATATGTTTCTACTTCTATGCAAAGTTTTTTTGGATTTTTTGGTAGCACCATTGGATTGAATGACGGTTCAAAACTATACCCAACGTAATCACTTTCGTTAATTACATCGTCCAAAACAGGTCTTAATATTGGATAGCCGTATGACTTGTTATGATCATATTTCATGGTTCACCCTTGGAGGCTACGACAGTTAGTCCACCGATCGGCGCGTTTTCAAACTCTAAATCTAACATCAATTTATTAGATACGAAATCGTCATTTTTGACGGCAACAACGCCATCCCTTTTTAGTTCACCAATATTTGTAGACTTGATTTTTATTAACTCATGACCGATCATCCCTACTTCGAAAACTTGGATATTTCCGATGAAAGGTTCATCTACCACGGCTGATAATCTGTATTTGTTACCCTTTTTCCATATTCGTTGACGCTGTAATTTTATTCTATTTTGGGAAATGCCTTTAGTACCTGTACCACCCGTGCCAGTACCCCGTCCGCCACCGTGCCCAGAACTTCCACCACCGCCGCTTCCATCTTCTCCACCAGCTCCGCCCTCACCATCATCATTATCTTCAATTGCGACTTCGTTTTGAGGACTAGTTTTTCTTGCCTTAAGTGGCGCTAAACTTATCACATTTCGCCCATTTGGATCCTGTTCTTGAGTAACTGTGGGAGCGTTTGCATCGAATTCTGTGTCATCATAAAAATATTCACTTAGTTCTGATACTATGCGCTCCTGTGCAATTTCAGTAGTTGCATACTCTTCCACAATATTTCTTATTTTTTGACTTAACTCTCTATAAAGCTCACGGCCTATTTCTCGGTCTACCTCGGGCATATTGTCTGGCGATAAATTATCATGTTGTGGAGGCTCCATTGAGCGGATCATACGCTCGCCCTCTTCGCTCAAAATATCAATGACGCCACAAAAATCTTTGATCTTGGGGGGCACGTGGCCTGGTGACCACATTCCGCCTTTGGTTTGCAGATTATCAGTAATTTTCATATCGCGCCGGATCAGGCAAACTTTTCTTGGCGCACCCTCTAGAATCTTGAGCCTTAATCGAACTGATCCGAGATGCTGAACATCAAAAATGAGTTTAATGAGTTCCGAGTCACTTTCATTGAGACAATCGTAAAAATACTCTGCATCCGACAGAGCATCATCGTTTTTATTCAAATAATTTTGAATTTCTTCCCTTATGAATTCACTTTTGAAAAACTTATTTCTATTACTGACAGTTCTTGAGTTGAGAGTATAGGTTTGCGCCTTTCCTTGCCTAACTGAGTCAACTATTGTCACTTCGAGCGCGTTAGTGTGCAGCGCTGCGAAAAATTCTGAAACGATGTAGCCAGCTAAAATTGCCGACCATTCTTTGACATTCGTTCGAAACCCAGGAACTGCGACCGTCGAGCCGGCCACAGTCCTTTTTAACCAGTCAAAATTAGTGTTATCTAACTTAGTTAATGGCTGATATTCATGCGTACCCCAATATCCAGTTCCACTTGTAATACCATCCTCCGTAGTGAGGCTCATCAACCTCGTTCTGCCCTGGTAATGGCGTTTTATCTCGCCTTCGTCGTCCCAAAAGGTAGAAACATAAATTGTTCTCAATGGCGACGATGCTAATGGAGCCGCTTTACCTAAACCATGTGAACCGGCCCGAGCCTGCGAGCCACCAGAGCTACCAGTGGCTTTGATATATCTGAACAACGGTGAACTTGTGCCTTCGCCATAATATGGCATACCGTTAGTGTTGGAGTCAGAAATTATAAGCACATTCAAAGCAGACTTTGATATACAAGAATGTGCCTCTTCCATCTCGCTAATATGTGCATCACCCTCATTTTTACCATCAGCACTCTTGATGGCAACGAGGCGTGCTTCTAATTCATCTACACCTGGTATGGAAATCTTAGAAAGCCGTTCTAACCTAAAATCGACTCTAACTGGCCCACCATTGTTCTGCCGGGCATCAATACTGTTTTGAATAATTTCTCTAGCTAAGCTTTTGAGTATGTTGTGGCGGAATGTCTGTATCCCGTTGTCATTCCATCCTTGTGTTTCCCCGGAACTATTAATCTGAAATTTCCACATCTTATATTCTTTCGCAGTTAACTAAATTCGAATGCCGACTCCCAAAGAACATTAGAGAATAAGTCCGTAAGATTTTCGCCATATTCTGAAATTTGTTCAAGAATTAGGGGATTACTTAGATCCAATCTCGAGCGAATTTCCTCAAAAGAAAGCATTTCCTCCAGTGATGATGGCTCACGTTGCAAAATTATTCCAATGTTTGCAACCTGTAGTAAGTTTGTGCGGGCTCCAAATCCAGGGGTATTTTGGTAACGGCTCTTAACTGTCACGCTGATATTTTGCAAACGTTGGCGCAATATTTCAGGGGTGATTGTGTTCACGTCATCATAGCTTGAGTCACTTGCGTCTTCATCATCATTTGAATTGACTTCTTCGACCGTCTCTGAACTTTGTAAGATTTTTGTCTCTTTGGGTTGAGGCACCTGAGAAGCCGATATCGCATCGGTCTTATTTTGAACAGAAATAAGCTTGTCCAGTTTTTTCCCAAAATCGGTTAAATGTGATAACTCGGAGATTATTCCATCCAATTTATCATATACCGACGATAAATCCTTTTCATCATGCCTATTTACAGCCGGAGTATTGCTAGCATACTCAGCTTTTGTAAGTGCTTCAGGCGCACTAGATGTAGCAAAACCTCCGGATGGGTCAGATGCGAACGACTTAAATTCCTCAATAATTTCAGAATTAAGTTGGTATGTACTTTTATCGTTTAAAGCGATTTCGCATGTTCTGACAACGCCTGCGATTACCGCTAATTTCCAGCCCACTTGGTCAACAACTTTCATATTATGCGAACAAAAATTTCTATAATATAACAAATTTTGTACTAACGGATCTAACTCGCGTAGTATGTTATAAAGTTTTTTAATATTATTAGATTTCTGATTTTCGTTATTTTTTAGAAATATTTCGCAGTCGTCTTTGATATTACGCCCCAGGCTTAAAATAGTCTTATTTCGTGAGAGGTTTTTCGAGTCTGTGAATGCGTATCGGTTCCGAAATAAGCGCGCTACCACTGTAACGTCGCTATATTTGGCGCCTTCTAGATCGTTTTTCAGATAATTGTATTGTCCCAAATCTAGATTTTTGTTTCGGTATCCAACAAAGGCGACAGCGTTGAGCGTATTTAGAATTATACCCGAGAGATGCGCTTGAACTTTTTGAGATAAGAAAGCATCTCTCAATATCTGGGTCATATTTTACCAAAGTGCTCCCGTTTTGCTATGCATAAGTGCTATAAGTTCAGTCTTAGTAATGACCATAATAAATCGTGTTGGTTAATCAACCCCACCCTTAACTAAAGTATAAATGTGACTTTTTTGTAGGTTTGAGCCGCGAGTCTAACCCGATATTAAAACAACAAAATGCCATTCATAATAAGAGAAAAAATGTTTCAATTCCTATTCAATACGTAGCAACGGGATTTCATGTTTACTTTTTTAAAGAAGTTGCTCGTAATGGAATACTTTTGGGATTGCGCTGACAGTCGTTGAAAGGTCTCGTGTAAGCCGCAAAACTGAGCAAGAGAAGCAAAATTTTTCAGTAATGCCATACAAAATATTCTTAAACTTCTTAGAATGAGCGTAAAGCGCATCCGCTGACCTCAATAGCTGAAAGGTCCAAAAATCAAAAAGGTAAATTAATAATTTCAGTTGAAAAAATGACCTCTTTTTGATAGTTATGAGAAAGGCATTTAATCTTCAACTTGTGCGCCTTGGCATCCTGCCTAAAGCACTAAAGCGGAAGGGCATAATATGCCTACCAAACACAATTCTTTTATTCCCATGTCATCTGAGGATAGGTCTCAACAAAGGCTTTATGAGGTGGTTGATTTACCAGATCAGCCTAAGCGGCTTGCTCCAAAGGTCGAGTTGATCGAGCCGTTAATTAAGAATTATCCCAAGGCCTGACCACGAAAACTTACCTACTTGTTTAGCGTGGAATAGGCATGGTCACCGATGAATAACCGCATTGATAACTATTATTTAAACCCCGCCGTACAGGATGGCTCCTCTGGAACAACTGGGTTGATGATGGATGTGTACCATGGAAATGGCATTGGCAGCTCGTGGTGTATGCGAACCGATGCTATTCAGATGAAAAGACTCTCGCGACCCATCTGGTATTGGGGCTACGGAAATGGGATGCAAAAGAGAACTACGTCGATCACTTCCATTGGTTGAATAATACGGGTCTTTTAGACGTTGAAGATGTTCAAGCTATAGCAAGGGAGGTCTGGTAAGATGGACAGACGTTCCTTTTTGATTGGTTCGGGCTCATTCCTAACCACGGCATACCTCGCGAAAGCCGAGTGGTTTCTAACAAACAAGAAATCTGTTGTACCTTTTTTTGCAAGCACCAGGAATAGGACGAAGTTCTTTCTAGTAGATCGCGGTATGGAATATGAATGGCGGGAAGATAGCCCAGACTTTGGCTTTGAAGACTTGACCTACCGGCAAGTTCTACAAAGATATCGTGGATGTTACCTGCCGGTAGACGAGCCGGTAAGTTTGAGTGAATACCGGGATATTTATCACGAATACGGGATAATGCTGAAGATGTTGGATCAAGAAGCCGATCCAATGTTTTACGGAGATGATTGGGCTCGCAGTGATGCCAACAGTGCGAAGGCATACCAGTACCTTTATGTTTTGGATCTATTCGGCGGTGAGCACAAAAAAAGGTTTTTGGGCCGGTGATCTTATGTTTCTGGAAAACTCGAGTCCTGCAAGTGATCATCTCGGCGTATTGTCACTGGATCCAATATCTGCCAGCTTGTTACGAGCCAGATTGATCGAGCTGGGCCATAATACTGTTGTGCAAATCGCCAGATCGGTGAAATACCTCAAGAAGTCTTTGCATGCACATCAACGAAAGTTCCGATGTTGCCGTAACTCCTTTTGATATGACTGGGTGCTGAAGTCATCATTTGAGAGCCTCGTTCAGGCCATTTGTGACTCTCAAACATCTGCTCGTATCCACCACAAAACTCCTTGGCAATGGCAGCTATAGCTTTTGAATCCCAGCCTGGCTCTTTGGACATCGAATTCCTCCTTTCGACGAAATCCTTTCCTTTACTGATATAGAGAAATTAGTGACAACAGGGAGTCTTGAAACGCACTGCATGTTATGTGGCTTGAGTAGCTGGTATACTGGGTGGGAGCGCGTCGTGTCAGTATCTGCAACGCATGCAAAATATAAAAATTTTTTGCGAGCATTATTCGCAAAGCTTTCTTATAAACAGTAGGTTTTCCAATCGTTTAGATTATACTAAATCTACGTGGGTAGAGGATTATATTTTATGCACTTAGACCAACTTGAAAACTTTGCGGCGCGTTTAGAATATTCCTTGCCAAAAGAATGTAAACTATTTCTAAAACCTTACTTGAATGGAATTGAGCCTGAGCTTGCAATCTTACATAAGAGTGGAGGATTAAATCTAATATTTATAGAGTATCTCCAAATAAGTGAAGCAGTGCGTGCACTGTCAAAGGTCTCGGGCGGGCTTTCAATAAATGCGGAGAGTAGGAGCAGTAACATCACGCATAACTTGCCGATCTGGCGAATTAAATTAGCACATTCAGAACTTAATAAATTATATGGTTTCAGGATGCGGAAGCGGGTGTTCAATGATCGTCATCCGCCTCAAATAACAATCACTTTATTCTATCCAAATTTTGCTTTTGATGAGGATGAAAAAGCGTATGTAAAAAGTTTACTTTTGAAGTTAGATGCTGGCCTACTCGACAATTCAAACTATTCAGAAACCCAAATTGATCCAAGCAAATTTTGTCCACAAGTCAGCTATGAGTCGTTTCCAGCACTTGATCCTAGAACTGTGCCGGATCTCAGCAATTGGCTCAAACTATCTGAGGCCAATACTCATTCACCATTGAATTTTCAATCTGATCAAAAACGCATCATCTTGAATGAGGAAAACATAAAAAGAAGACGAATTAAGGGGGGACCTGGCAGTGGAAAAACGGAAGCTTTAATTGCACGAGCTGGAGAACTTAGTGATAATAAAAAAGAAGTTCTGTATTTAACTTATAACATCACCATTCTTAATGAACTGCGCATAAGATTCTCCAAACATACCAAAAATAATAATGGTCGAGTTGTTTGGTTAAACTATCATAATTGGTGCAGAAGAGTATCATATCAATTTCATTTTGAAGACGAATGGGCCGCCCAATTTATCGGAACTGACGAAGATCAGAAGCCTTTTGATGGTGTAGGGAGTTTTATTATAAAGCAACTTCAAACACGAAACATATTGGATGAGTTCAAATTTGATGCAATCATTATTGATGAAGCGCAGGATATGGAAGTCACTTGGCTTGAAGCGGCACTTCTGTTTTTAAGACCAGAAGGTGAACTGTTGATTGCTGCAGATACGCGTCAGGATATTTATGATAAATCGCAAAACTGGACTAATGAAAAAATAAATGGCCTTGGTTTTTCCGGCCCCTGGCTAACATTAAACTCATCTTTCAGAACACCAAATTATTTGGTTCCTCTAATAAATAACTACAAAGCAAAGTTTCTCGATCATATTAGTTTTGAAGATTCTGAAGAACTTGTCTCAGACAATCTGGAAAACAGGCAGCTTTCGCTAGATGATAGATTGGAATTACTTGAGGTTAGCCAGAGTAATTTAGTCACAAGCTCCTTTGATCAAGTCCATAAAATAATTGAACAAGATAAAAAAGCTTATAGTGGCAATGCGGATCGTTCAGTAGAAGACATAGTTGTTTTGGTACCCAAAAAAGAAATAGGCGCTAGCATAGCAAAGGCTCTCGTTCAGAGAAATGTAAAGTTGGAAACAACTTTTAAGTATCAAGGACAAAGAGGAAATTTCGAGGAGCGTGATCTCAAATTAGAATTCTCGTCGACTTCGGGTCGAGTTAAAATATCAACAATCCACAGCTTCAAAGGTATGAGTGGAACCCGCATCGTCCTTGTTTTGAACCAAAATGATAATCCAAGTTTTAGAAAGTTAGTTTATGTTGGTTTATCGAGGCTCAAGGCAGGGTCTCTTGGACAGTCGTTATTTATTGTAAGTTCTAACACTTCATTAAACCAGTTCTTTAAGAACGCGCTTAGGTCCTGAGTACGATTTCACTTTATTTTTTCAATCGAAAATAACAGCAAATAGGGGATCTCCCTTTCCAAAGCTATTTGCAATTGAGCTACCAGACTGCGATCCGCCTACCTGATCACTACGGTCTATTGGGCATTATACGGCTTTCGGGCAGTCTCTGACAGTGTGTATGCAGCTCTATATGTGGCCGTATAAGATCTATCTAAAATATAAATATATTGTAAAAATTACAAGCTTAATAAGAAACGGGTTTTTCCTGCACATGCACCCCGTGGCTTGGTTTAGAGGCGAAAGAAGTTAGCTTTACCGATTACTATTGATCCATCGTTGATGATATGATTTTTGCAAATCTTAAATCAACCAGAAAGCGCATTTGCCGACCAAGGTTACGACTTTCTGATTTGGAAGAAAGAACCATTCTTTGATGGGTTTCAAATGAAACACCAGTTGATTTATCAATCTCTTCTATTGCAGTTGTGAATTTTCTTGATGCCAAGTCATAGTTTTTTCCTAATTGCTCTTTAAAATCGTCCAATGCTTGCTCAAAATTTGTTATATCAATATTCTGCTCCTTTATCAGGGCTAATTCAGTTTTGTATTTCATTGAATTTAGTGCCGCAGACTTAGCATTTGAAGTAAGACTTATGTTAACCTAAACTCAGGTAAATATGCGTGGAATAAGGCCGAAATTAAACAGTTTATGGGGATCAGGTTCTATGGCATTGAAAATTATCGATTTTACGCTTGTTGGATAGGAAATTTTCATATGAACAAAAATAAAGAATTTATTAATCTATATGAGGAGTTGAAATTTATTTGTAACGCGCTGGCAGGAGGAAGTTCCAACTCTAGTAATTTTGACCTCGCTGCTGCAAGCAAGAAGAGTTGGATAATAAGATCTAACGAAAGGAAAATTAGACAAATTCGCGATATTAGAAATATTCTACAGCATCCAAATCATGACAAGGCTTATGAAGCGGTACTAGTAAATGAGTTACTTACGGATGACTTAAAGGAGCTCATTGAAGCACTGAAAAACCCCAAAACTGCTAAAGATATTTGCGTTCCTTTTAAGAAAATTTTTTCTCTTAAAGTTGATGCAAAAGTAAAAGATGCTACCCATGCTATGGCATCTCGCCAACTGTCTCATATACCGATTTTGGATTCGAAGAAAAGTTTGATGGGGGTTTTTAGCGAAAGCTCACTTTTTTCCTATTTTTGCAGTGACGAAATTATAGACGCAGGCGATGATTTGATGATTAAGGATATTATGGACTTCTGCACCAAAGAAGTTGGGTCGCAAACTTTCAAAATCATTAAGCCTTCTACATCCCTTGAGAGGATACACAACATTTTCACGGCGATTGAAAGCTCAACCCAAAGGGTAGGTTCATTGTTTGTTACCCCAAGTGGGAAACCGGAAGATATAATAACAGGTATGCTGACACCTTGGGATATACTGACAAGTATTGTAGATTAATTAGTCCCTGCTTGACGTCCAAATAGGTCTCTGTTAATTCTTTAGATGTTCATTAGTTACAAGCGAGACGGCCATTTTTTGGCTTCTTTTGTCTTGTCCTAATGGAGACAAAAACATGTCTGAAACTTTAAATAAGCGGCGCTCCTCAATGAGGACGCATCGGTTCGGTGTTGGTCAATACGATAAGCTTATCAACAAGTTGAACGCTCTCAGAAAAGGGAAACGGGTAATGGAGACGATCCGAAATCCAGACCTTAAACAAACCAACAAACCCTTTATACGCGTTCAAATCGAAAGGAGCTAAAGATGATTTACTTCTTACCAAACCATACCGAAACAAAAGCCCAACTGCATAAGGCATGTGGGCCAATATCAAACCCTGGAAACAGGATAAAAACTGGAGTTCAGAAAGGAAATTCATATAGCGTCAATGAAGCGTGTTTTGCTTTGGGAGCGCCAAATTACGACTGGCCTGAAAGTTTTACACCAGATGATCCCCCTTACTATAGGGGGAATTGCCACGCGGTAGCATACCGGAGGCTTTCTGATGCTCGAGACTAGCGCTGGGTATTTTAACACGCGGTGAATTTGACGATGTTGGAAAGTTTAATGATGCTCCTGGGACAAAGCACGAGGAAATCTTAATGCTGTTTAATCTAGCTATTTCTTTGCTTGCAGTTGAGGCAGCAAAAGGGGCTGAGAAATTCTCAGAAGTTGCTTGATAAATAATAGATTGAGTGCTGCCTCAAAGCGGCAATAATGCGCTCAGGAGGTCTGGCGTTAAAAGTCGGCAAGAAAATAAAACTAGTGCCCGTTTACAAGGATAGCGATACGTCAGTTGCGCTGTCAAAACTAAAAAAGTTCCGACAGCGCAGGGCTTTAAGATTTCCGAGGAAAAAAGTCAAACCAAGTGTAAACAAATTTGTTCGAATAATTTAACTTGATAAATAACAGACGCACTCAATAGAAATTGCCAACTTCATCAAACGCGGGATAAGCCAAATGCTGGTTGCATCCAATGTAGTTTTCCGTTATCCTCATCTTAAGGCATTTAATCTTCAACTTGTGCGCCTTGGCATCCCGCCTAAAGCACTAAAGCGGAGGAACAGGTCATGTGTTCTGAGCAAAACTCTTCAATTAACTTGTTATCTTGTGAGCGTTCTAGCAACGACTTGAATGCTTTAGTATACTTTCCAAAACGCCCTAAACATCTTCATCCTGAAATCGAGCAGGATAAGCCATTATTAACCCGTCCATCCACAGCAGCTCCGAGGAAACGCATCTTTCTTTTTAGTGCAGAATGGGCTTGGTCACCGATGAATAATCGCCTTAATCATTTCTACCTTAATCCCAATCAAACAGGCTGGCTACTTTGGAGTAATTATACGGAAGACGGAAATCCACCGTGGACATGGCATTGGGAACTTTTGGCCTATGGAAGTAGGTGTAAAGCACACGAAAAGACAATTGCCACACATTTGCTTTTGGAATTCTGGAAATGGGAAGCTGAACACTACTTAGCCGGGCATTATGATAAGGTGTCCCGTTCAGGTCTTTTCAGTACAGCTGAAGTGAACACTATAGCACGGAAGGTTTGGAAAGATGGATAGGCGATCTTTTCTAGTTGGTTCCGGTGCCATTCTTACTTCAAATTTTGTCGATAAGGCGAATTGGTTTTTAAGAAACAAAAATGCTGTGGTCCCATTATTGGAAGTAGAAAAAGCCGCTGAGACGCTTTATTTTGTTGATACCGGTAACCAAGCCTTCGATTTGCGTCTGGGAACGCCAGAGTATGGGTTGCCGGATCTAACCTACAGAGAGTGGTTGGAGACATATGTACATTCTCTTGAAATGCCTGGCAAGAAAATCACCAAAGAGAGCATGGCAAAGTTGATAACTTGGTATGGCATGGAAGAGGACGATTTGGATGCGATTGCACCGTATCAACTTTACCACCAAGAATGGGAAGTAACGGCAAGTCCTTTTGCAAAGGCTTATTCGTATCTGAAAGATTTACCACTCTTCAAAGATAACAGGCGCCATGGCGAATTACTTGGTGATCTGGAGTTTATTCATGAAGAAGAAATGAAACATGGCCACACGGTAGGTGTAAGATCAGAAGATCCCCTCACTGCAAGCCTGTTACAGGCCAGGTTACTCGAGCTGGATCAGAACATGATGATCAAAATAGTGAAAGAAAAAGAACTCTAACAAATAACAAAGGGCATTTAACAACCAACTTGTGCGCCTTGGCATCCAGCCTAAAGCACTAAAGCGGAGGGACAGAACATGTCTACCAAACATAGATCTTTTATTCCAATGTCATCTGAAGAACGGCCCCAACAACGGCTATATGAGGTGGTGGATTTACCAGTTCAGCCTAAGCGCCTTGATCCAAAAGTCGAACTGATTGAGCCATTAAAGAAGAATTATCCTAAAGCATCGCCAAGGAAACTTACCTACCTGTTCAGTGTGGAATGGGCTTGGTCGCCGATGAATAATCGTATTGATAACTACTATCTCAATCCACGCCGTACGGGATGGCTACTCTGGAACAATTGGCTAGAAGACGGGTGTAGACCATGGAAATGGCACTGGCAGCTGATGGCTTATGGAAATCGGTGTCACTCGGATGAGAAGATAATTGCAAAGCACCTGGTCTTGGCTCTTTGGAAGTGGGAAGCAAAGGAAAATTATGTCGACCATTTCCATTGGCTTAACGATACCGGCCTCCTCGGTGTCGAAGATGTAAAAGCATTAGCTCGAGAGGTCTGGTAAAATGAATAGAAGATCATTTCTCCTCGGAGCAGGCTCCATTCTGACCGCACCCTATTTGGAAAAAGCGAATTGGTATTTGCGAAATAAGAACGCTGTTGTTCCACTTGTTAAAAAATCTGCGGAAACCAGGAAACTGTTTTTTGTTAATACTGGATGTGAATACGAGTTTCGGTTAGACAGCCCAGACTTTGGGTTTGACAATCTCACTTATCGTGAAGTTTTGCATAGGTATCGTGGTTATAACCTTCCCTCGGGTGCCCCGATAAGTTTAAGCAAGTTTCGTGACATTTACCATGAGACAGGCATAAAACCGAAATCGTTCGATCAAGAAGCAGACCCGATGTTTTACGTAGATGAATGGGCTTACGAAGATTCAAGCAGCGCTAAGGCCTACCACTATCTATATGGCCTAGACTTATTTAAGGGTGAAGAAGAGGAGGGTTTGCGGGCTGGCGACATTACTTTCATGGAAAGCCCGAACCCGGCCAGCAGTTATGTTGGTGTGATTTCGCACGATCCTGTTTCAGCAAGTTTGATACAGGGCAGATTACAGGAGTTGGGTCACGATATAAGTGTGGAATTGGCCTGACTACATAAAATCTGCATTTTTATATTTGGCCGGCCTTCTGCATTAGTTTGCTGCAGGCTGGCTTACTTAGGACCAGTTTTTCAAAAGTAGAGTAATAAACGTTGATTTCGTTGTAGAACTTATCTGACTATAAATTATTCACACGTAAACTGAATAAATTTATCAATTTTGTGTTTTGGTTGAGCACCTGTGAACGCTAGTCAACCAATTATGGCAGACCAAAACCTCCACAAAAGCACCGATAAGATAAAAGACATCACATTATGGGAAAGTACTAGTTTGCTCTTATGGATTTCCGCTGGTGCCTTAGAAGATTTGGATAAAAACTTTCTAGATATCCAAAGTCCAATGATAATGGGCAAAATAAGGATGGAACCAACCGATGTCTTGGAGACCCGAAAATATCGCCTCATCAATATAAAGACGAATACCATGGAAATTCAGCAAATCCAGCTTGTAGGGCTCGGAGTATTTGACGTGAATGGTTATTTTACACTGAATCTTGTAGCTACCCTTAGTCTTCTCATAATTCAAAAATAAGCCACCACCTGCCAAGGCTAGAGCAACTCTGTAATCAAACATACTATATGTATTGTATCCCTCACCCCACCTAAGTGGAATTCGCTCCGACTTTAGTGGAGCCTGTCCTAATTTCACCTTCTCAGTGTAACGACTGATAATATTTGTAATGTGAGGTGATTTCATAGCAAAGTCCGAATTAAAATTGCGGTCCTTAGCTCTTGGATCCATCAAAAGAAGTGTTTCTATGGAAACTTCAGGAGCAATAATTACAAATCCCACAAGCGCCATCGAAATATTGCCCAAGTAAATACTTAATCGCTCGGATGTTGTGAGAACTTGAGCGCCGTTATCTATGATCAAATCACCAAGGTAGTCCATTTGGCTGCTTATTTTTTGAAATGAAAATGGTAATGTTAGGATAGCAATCGATAAAAATATTAGTGCTAGTCTTCTTGGTTTCTTCCACATGAAAAAAATAACAAGTATTAATAGTATGCCAAGCCACCAAACATACCACAGAAAACTGGTAGCCGCCAAAATCATCAAAATAAGCGAAATAAAAGATTTTAGAGAGCCAAAAAGTAACCTTTTAATGATCTCCATTTCAATATCTCTTTCTTGGCTCCAGTCTATAATTTTAAGATAATCGGCTCAATACAATCCTTTAACATAATTTACTCCCCCCCCCCCTCGAATATTAGGATCACAAACCGATATGGCCATTGACGCGGTACATTATCGCTCGAATACCAGCGACAATCGGCCTAGAATATACACTGTCATTGAAGTGTTTTCCATTGTCTGACAGCGTATGTCACCAGGATAAAAACCTTCCATAAACCGGTTCAAGACAGCGGGCGGTCATATGAAATACGTTAAATACATAGCGATAATTTTGGCTGGAACAATTTCTGCATGTGGTCCTGCGATACCTTCCATGGCCCCCGAGCTTTCAAACGGGCTTTCAGATGGATATGATGGCAGGCCTGAGATTGATTTTGGATTTTTCTGGGGCGGCGTGAACTGGACCCTTGCTTCCCTGGATAGTGACACTTTCTAGCCTTGTGGAAGCTTTAGAAAACAATAAATTCAAGACAACATTCCCAGCTTTCGCATGAGGTATGATGCTCACACCATCGAATTTCTTTTGCGTTAAGAGAATTATTGAAGTCCACGTCGCTCAACGCAACAAGGAGTATTGATGCAAAAATTAAAATTGCAAACGGGGTCGCCCTATGGACGAATTTGATGAAAAAGCTCATTCTAACTGCCTCGGTTTTCCCCAGTCTTACGCCGGTTGATGGATCATCATGACTCAAAAAGTGATTCGTTCAAAATAGAATCTTTTCAGGGTGTTAGGTGGCGCGTAGTTTAATTTTTGAAATGAAGCTTGATAGAATTGGGGGTTAGATTGTTATAGAGAAGATTGATCCTCCTCCTTCACGATCTGAAACCTCAATTTTTCCTCTATGAGCTTCAACGATTTGTTTACATATGTATAGGCCAAGTCCCGAGCTGTTCTCCTCCTCTGCACTGCCGCGCCTTGAAGTAAAGAATCTCTGAAAGATCATCTCTTTCAGTTCATCCCGCACACCAGGTCCGTTGTCCTCGACTATAATTCTAATATTCTTTCGCCATCTCTTGGAAATAGTGATGTTCACTTGTCCGCTCGGTCTTGTAAACGAAATCGCATTTTCAATCAGGTTAACTACCACCTGGCCAATACGGTCGGGAAGTCCATTCATCATAAGCTTTCTGGGACCTGTGTAGCTTATTTGAAGTTTAGGGTATTCATTTGTCTCAGAATAATGCTCTACTACTTCTGCTACAAGCGGAACTAGATCAAAGCGTTCCCGCTCTTTCGTGACAAGATCATGGTCGACAACTGCAGCCTCTGAAATTTCACTCACAAGTTTGTTCATTCGGACAGCCTGGTCCTGAATTTTAGAAATGGACTCTTTTGAAAGTTCAGTTGAGTCATCCTGCAGATTTTCTGTATAGGCCATTATTGACGCAATGGGGTTCTTTAATTCATGAGACACATCGGCAGCAAATTGCTCTTTTTCTTTGAACAAACTTGAGACCTGATTGGTAAGGGTTACTAGATTTTTGTGAAGTCTACCTATCTCATCTTTTCTATTGGCAAGGCTGACGATACTGAAATTATCAAGTTGGTTAGCAATATCCTCGGGCGTGAGTTTTTGATCAAGCTTTCTTGATAATCGGCGTAACGGTAAGGCAATTGAAATGGCTAGTATTGCTCCAAAGAGCAACGTAATGATACTTACACCGGTGAGAATTGTAAGCCTGATCCCGTTCCGGTCTACATAAACTTCTCTTATGTAAAAAGTGTCCCATGTTTCTACTAGACCTACTGTTTTGGCCCCTATTCGAATTGGAGAGAGAACTCTTATTGAATAGGCATCTCCATCGCTATCCAGCATTTCCCTTTGTATTGAAAACCGGGCAGCTTTAACGTTGATTGGTTCAGTCAAAAGTCGATTGTCTAAAAAGGGTTTATAGTATTGAAAAAGCATTGATGCGAACCGAAGCTTAGGATCAGTCTCAGTGGCGTTGACCTCACCCTCATCGGAGAGGGGTTGAACAGTAATAGGAGCGTATTTCAGCCTGTCTGATCCATCAAAATATAGAAAATACTCTGGAAGGCTTTCCAGGTTATCAAAACGATATATGCGCAAGTTTCTATTTTCTATCAAACGCTTATCGCTTAGTAAGTTTTGAACATTTACGGATTTCTCAAACTCACTAAGTGCTGAGTCATTGAGGACTGGTTTCACGACTTTTCCGTAAAGCAGAGAATTTCTGATGAGGTTTGAAGTTCTACTCTTTGCTTCGCGGTCCACGTAGTCGTCTGATACAATAAAGAAGACCCACAGGGCGCAATTGAAGAGAAGCAAAAGTAAAATAATTTTTGCCAGAATACTTCTCATGCTAGGATCTTTAGCTTGTAACCAAGGCCGAAAACTGTCCCGATAAGGTCAGCGTTGGGATCAATATCTTTGAATTTCTGCCGGATATTCCTAACATGGCTGTCTATTGTCCGATCCGAAACAGCCATCCCCTGATAGGCAGCGTCCATAAGCTGTTCGCGTTTTTTTATAGTCCCTGGTCGCTCAGCAAGCGAAATTAGCAGGAGGCACTCTGTTACGGTCAACTCTATGTTATTCTCGTTCCAGGTAACCAAATGTCGTTCCTGGTCAATTTTTAAGGAACCAACCTCAATAGGTTTTCCATCCTGCGCGGTGTCTGCACTATATCTTTTAAGAACAGATTTAATCCGAAACAGAAGAAGGTGTTTGCTGAATGGCTTTGTTACAAAGTCATCGGCCCCAAGTGTAAAGCCGATAATCTGGTCTTGCTCCTCTGTCTTTGATGAAAGAAAGATTACAGGAAGATTTGGATGTAGGTTGCGTACTTCTTGGAGAAGTTGAAAGCCATTCATTTCTGGCATTTTTATATCTAATAGCGCCAGGTCCGCAGAATTTGATCTCAGAAATGAAAGAGCTTTTTGCGGTTCAAGAAATGATCGTACCCGGAAATTTTCACTTTCGAGCATTTCCTCTAGGGGATCGAGGATGTCCTGTTCATCATCTACTAATATGATTGTAGCCATGGCAAACTGACCTTTTTGTAACGGTCTGCCACACAAAAAACGGGTGTAGCAACAATTTTTCCATCCTCTGCACAAGTATTGCACAACTTCCCACATCCTACCACAGCTCAGCGATTTGGGCTGCAAAATCTCTCGTTAGTTATGACTTCACAGGTTGTTGCGGCCTGAGAGCAGTTTGAGTTTGCTCCCCCTGCAAAGTGTCTCCCCCTTTTGCAGGGGTATAAAAAGGAAAGGAAAAAATGCCTATGATTGCCTTACCAACGATTGTTATCCTTGGATGCTTTTACCTTGCAGTTTGCATTTATTTATGGGCCTGATGAGATGCGCCTCCTCAAGTATTTTATTTCAAGTGCTATAATGTCTTTTATCTCTATGCCTGCATGTGCAGACTGGAGTTGGGTTAGTGATGACCTTCTAGTCATCGAGGGAATTTCCAGATATGCTGATCGGCTTGAAATTATGCGGACGAGCGATTGCTGGGGCGTTCGGATGCGGGCTTGGGCAAAAATCGCTGATAAGGCTGGAAATGCTTTAAAACGCGGTGACTTTTTCGAACTTGATGTTCGATTAGGAGATTTGCAGATACTTGGTCAGACCAAAGTACTGAACGTAGTATACGACTTTGATAACGATTTTGATGTCATCTATCTTGATTTCGGCGAGTGGCAGTGGGGCATAGCCGATATCCTGACTGAAATGTCTGAACATAGTTTAACGGCTACCTTTCTTACTGAAAAAGCAGAGATTGATGACAATCTTTGGCCGTTGAACGGATTTGCCCAGGAGGTTGGTCGCCTTCGTTCAAAATGTCAAACTAAGCTGAAGGGAGAAGCCGCATGAGTATCGATTTTCCAATTGTTCTTATCGCTCTGATATGCATTTCTCCTTCGCTCTTAATAATGTTGCTTTTGTATATTGTTTTTGTGGAATCAGATCTGCGCCGGCAAGGAGTGGAAGCTGAAAAAAAGAAAGATCAGTGAATATGGCCTGTTTAAAAAGTTTTTTAACGTTCGCAATTTTTCTCTGGTTTTCCTGCCAAGCGCTGATGGCAGAGGACCGGGGCCGTTTTATATCAATCGGATCATTGACGCTTGAAAATGGCATCAGGTTGCTGAGCGGAGAGGAAGTAGAATTTCTAGGTGTTATAGAGGTTCACCGCGCGATTTCTCCCAGTGGTCAACTGGCAACATTCCGTTACGATGAGCAGATTTATAATGCAGACGCTGCCCTTTTCTACAAGGCTGGGCTCGATATAAATTTTGAAATCGAGCCTGTAATTGGTAAAGATGAGGGGGAAACCGCGGCACTTTGCACAACGCTTGGTCTCGCTCGTACCCATCGTGAAGTTGACCTGCGAAAAAGTGATCTTTCCGGCCATATCAAGGTTAAATTACAAGGGAAATTAGTATCAAATTTTAACGTACAGAAGCCGGTTGAGACTAGTGGATACAGTCGCTCTTTCACTGACTTTTGTATTAGGGGCCTCAAGCATTCCGAACAATACGAGATCACACTTATGAAAGGTCTTAAAGCAGGAACTGCATTGCAATTTAAGTTAAACAAAGACCTCGTTTTCATTTCAAACACTCCGCAGCGAACGTCTAAAATCGAACTTCAGCCTACCCAAAATATTCTACCAAATCGCTTCGGAGCAATTATCCCGGTCACTACAACAAACGTGGAAGAATTTGAAGTTTCTTTATACCGGCTTGATCTGAGAACTATGTCTTCTTACGGTGAATTATTCAAAAGTATCAACGATTACTCTAGCGGTGGATTGGAAAACTTCTGGGGAGAACATCTTGGTACAAGAAAAGTTTCACCAGAAGGCAAATTAAACAAGTCTTTTTCTTTCAACCTCAATCTTCAACCATTGCTTCACGATGTGGAGCCGGGAATGTTTGTTGCCGTATTCAACTCAGAGGATCTTGATCTCTACGAGTATGATAACCGCCCAACGCAATGGTTTATGATCAGCGATGTTGCCGTATCGCTATATCGTGGTGATCAGTTTACAGACGTCTTTCTGACAAGTTTTGAAACTAATGAGAGCATTAGTAATGCGAATGTTGAAATTCTCGCAGCAAATAACAAAAGTCTTTTCTCAGGGAGCACTAATAAGGCTGGCCGTGTGCGTATTGAAACAGCCCGCTTGACTGGCTCTGGTGGGCTGAAACCTGAATTTTTAGTTGCTAGAACAGACCGCTCGGACATGACAATTATGCAGGTTCAAGAGCTAACTAGTAAGCCAAGAGCCCTCGTGAGCGGTATCGAAAAACAGCATGCAGATGATATCTATTTAACAACGGACCGGGACATATTTCGACCAGGTGAAACCATCAATATAGCCGGGGTTGCGAGATCTCGGAAACTAAATGTTCTCGATGAAAAAGAATATCGAGTATTGCTAGTCAGATCAGATGGCGAAGTTGTTTCCAAAAAGATCGTCACAACTAACGAGAATGGTGTTTTTTCTGAAAAAGTAATCCTCAATCCCACAACGCGTTTGGGAAGATACAGTTTGAATACCACTTTGATAGACGGGACGTTACTTGCCAGCCACCAGTTACTAGTTGACGATTTTGTGCCGCTGACAATTGAACCAAAAGTCACTGCTGACAACCAGCTTTGGGAACTTGGTCAGATACAAAAACTGACAATATCCGCAGAGTACTTCTCTGGGGGGTCGGCTGCTCTTTTAGAGGGGCAATTGAGCCTTCGAGTAGCCCCGCAAACTACCATCAAAACTGAGAAGTTGTCCGGTTATAAATTTGGGACTTCCGGAGAGAAGAATATTCAGAAGGTGGAGACGATTGACTTTATTCTGGATGAAAATGGTAAAGCCGAAGAAACACTTACATCGACCTACAAAGTTGAAAATAACAGGTTGTACAATGTTCTTGTCGAGGCAGCAGTCATGGATGTTGGTGGTAGGGCCAACAAGACGCGTCTTGAGATACCATTACAAACTGACGATGCTTACGTTGGAGTTTATTCTCCATTTGGTAACAAAATTGATGATGGTGAAACCCCTTCATTTCTCATTGCCAATGTTGACCGTTTGGGAAATCAACTTCCAATCGATGGGGTAAGATATCGTGTTCGAAAAATTCATTACCGTTACAATTGGTATGAAAATGATGGCTGGCGTTGGAGACGCGTGAAAGTTGGTGAAACGGTCGTTGAAGGTGGTGAGCTTGCAGGTAAAAATTTGACCCTCAAGGCGGCGTTGGACTGGGGGCGGTATGAGCTTGAGGTTGAAAACGTTACTGGCTTCAAAACCATTTTTAGTTTTTCTTCTGGTTGGGCAGGCGATCAGAAGCCGATAAGCGAACCTGAAGAACTGGTTCTTGCATTTGAGCGTAGAGACAAATCGTTGGGGGTTTTAAAGTTTGAGGCACCTTTTGCCGGAAAATTACGACTGTTGAATGCAGCGAGTGACGTCATCACCACACAAATTTTCGATATTGTGGAGGGTCAGAACAATATTCAGGTATCAATAGCGCCTGACCTAGAACCGGGTAGCCATCTTTTGGCAACGCTCATGCGTCCTGTTGAAGAGGGTAGTGAACATCTTCCTCAGATTGCTGTTGGATCCGCCTGGGTTGAGACCATATCTGAAAACCGAAGACCCGAAATCTCTATCAGTAGTCCCGATCGACTGGGATCAGATGAAAGAATAGTTCTGGAGGCTAATATTGCAGAAAAAGAGGGCACAGCACTTTTCTTCATAGTTGATGAAGGTCTCCACGCAGTTACAGGCTACAGAAATTATGATTTGGTTGAACATTTCCTAGGTATGCGGGAAGTGGCGCTCGGTATTCAAACGAATTTTGGTAAACTTATCCGGCAAGATCAGTCACTTGACCAATATCGGGTCGGTGGCGGTGATGATCTGGCCGCTTCACTTAGCGTAGATAAGTCTGATTTTTTCAAGACCGTAGCTGCATCTTCAGGGATCCTTAAGCTGAAAGATGGAAAGGTCGGTTTTAGCTTCCCTCCAGCCGGGATGGAAGGGCGACTTCGCCTTGTTGCATTGATAGTGACTGAAAATGGAGTTGGTTTTAAGGAAACGGAAATCGAGGTTCAGGACCCGGTGAGTCTCGATATTTCGCTGCCTAGGTTTATCGCTGCCGGCGATAAGATTAATGGAAAATACGCTGCGAGATCCAATGATTTTGATGGATCTGTGGAGATGCGTGTCCAGGTTGGACAAACTAAAACTGAAGATCAATTTCTAATACGTCAGGGCTCTCAAAAGATAGCTTTTCTTCCTTTTGATCCAGTTTCAGCAGGGCGTTTGCCGGTTCTCATTGAAGCTAAATATGCAGATAAGACCATCCGGCGGGATTTTGAGCTCGTTTCGCGCCTATCGTCATACCCTTATACAGAAATCCATTCGGTTGATCTCGTTGATCCAAACTGGCTGGGTCGTAGTTCGACTGAGTTACCAGCTCTTAGTAGTAAAGCATTTAAATATCTCGGGGGTGATCACATTAATGTGTCTCTCAATCTTTCAGTTGGTTTTGGAGCAAATCTCTCTCAAGTTCTTTCCGCATTGGATCGATATCCATATGGCTGCATCGAGCAAACCTCATCAACGACACGTGGTCTGTTAGCACGTGCTGGAGGCCTAAAGCCTGATCGGAAATTGAAAAAGAAAATCAATTCCGGCATTGACCGAATTATAGCCAAGCAAAAAGTTAGTGGAGCCTTCGGTTACTGGGATAGAAGAGGCTTTGTTTATGATAAATATCAGCCTTATGCCATTGAAACTCTCATTCAAGCCCTTCCCTATGCTGATGATAGAGATCAAGTGGTCAAATCAATCAATGAGGGGCTTGAATATCTTTATCGCCAAGATTTTCGAGATCCCTTGGTTCAGTTACATGCCTATGGTTTGCTGGCCAATGCGGGTTACGAAGTTACTAGTAGAGCACGCTACACAATAGATAATGAGATCGGCCTTCGCTCTCTTAATAAGTTGATAGAAGAAGGCAGTGGTTCTGCCTTTAATGGAACGCTGGATCAACTCACTCTTGCCTACTGGGTTGCTTCAAAACTGAATGATGAGGAACGTGCTGAAAGGCTATCTGGCTATATCCAACAGCTCGTTCTAGCTACCAACGTTATTCTGCAGCCCAAAAACCTTAAGGAAGGCATATGGCTTGCTAGTACATCTTCTCAATCAGGAGCCTTTGCATATCCCGATCTGGTCATAGAAAGAGCAACAGCACCGAAGTTTGCCTATTTGATGGCAGACCTTAACAAAAGCTATCAAAGCGACTTAACGAGGGATATTATTCAGCGAACAAAGTCATATCTGGGATCTAAAAAGAACAGATCAACAATAGAAAGCGCTCGTCTTCTTACGTTGTTCAACGCTCAAACGGATGCGGTTCAAATAGGTGAAATTTTTATCAATAGTCAGAAAGTTACTGTGGAAGAGGATGGTTCATTTGGTCTTCCCCGAGAACTTCTTACCAAAGGTTTTGATTTGAGTTATTCTGCAGATGTACCCTTGGTTTTAAACGCCGAATTAAGTGGTAGGCGCCAAACTATTCAATCCGTAAACAATGGCTTCAAAATTAA
>CACPHA010000003.1 GCA_902633655.1 Paracoccaceae bacterium | reverse complement strand
TACAATGTTACGTTTGGACCAGATCTGGCAAAATTGGTGCGCGAAGGAACAGATAGAGGGCTCTTTGAAGGACGCAATGTATATGGATTGTTGTCTGGAGAGCCGGAGTATATTGATCCGCTGGGTGATGAAGCTCCGGAAGGTTGGACTGTTACTGGATATCCGTGGTATGATTTGAAAGATGGTGTGGAGGGAGCATTCGTTTCTGCGTATATGACAAGGTATAACGATCACCCTCGCATTGGATCTCTTGTTGGTTATATGACCGTACAATCTATTGCCGCTGCTCTAGAGCGTGCGGGTTCAACGAAAACCGAAGCAATCAGAGGTGCTTTTGAAGATCTCGGGGTGAGCACGCCGATGGGGGAAATTCTCTTCCGTTCCATCGACAATCAGTCCACTGCTGGTGCTTATGTCGGAACTACAACAGTGCGAGATGGCAAGGGGATAATGGTCAATTGGGAATACAAGAATGGTGCTGACTACCTTCCCTCTGACGAAGTGGTAAGGTCTCTGCGTCCGGCAGAATAAAGCAAAACACCGCGGGCCTTTTTTCCTATCGGTCCGCGGGTTCATTGTATTCTGTTTTATCTGTTTTTGAAAAGGGCGCTCGATGGAGTTTTTCATCGCACAAATTCTTACAGGCCTTGCGAATGCTAGCTCTCTATTTCTCGTTGCTTGCGGCCTATCTTTAATATTTGGAGTTACGCGTATTGTGAATTTCGCACATGGCTCACTTTATATGATTGGGGCGTATACGGGTTATACACTCATGCAAGTTTTACCAGGTGCGATAGGGTTTTGGGCAGCTATTATCCTTGCTGGTCTGGTAGTAGGCATTGTAGGCGTTTTGATTGAAATACTTGTATTACGCCCCGTCTATCGAGCACCTGAATTGTTCCAGTTGGTAGCAACATTTGGGGTTATTCTAGTTATTCAGGATCTGGCTTTAATGATTTGGGGGCCTCAAGACCTGCTTGGCCCTCGTGCGCCAGGATTAAGAGGGGTGGTTCGGATTTTGGGAGAACCCATTCCAAAGTATGATATCGCGTTATTAATCATCACGCCTATAATTGCATTAGCCCTTTGGTACTTGATGACACAGACGCGTATGGGTGTTCTGGTACGCGCAGCAACGCAAGACAGGGAAATGGTTGGAGCATTGGGTGTCAATCAAGCTTGGCTGTTTACAGGTGTCTTTGCTCTTGGTTCCGCCTTGGCGGGTTTGGGGGGCGCACTGCAACTACCTAAGGGTGGTGCAGACCTGCTTATGGATTTCAATATTTTAGCACCGGTTTTTGTCGTTGTAGTTATTGGTGGCATGGGATCTTTGCCGGGTGCGTATCTTGCCGCAATTATAATCTCTGTACTTAACGTATTTGGTGTAACCTATCTTCCGCAATCGACACTCGTCTTAATGTTCGTTGTAATGATTGTCGTTTTAATGATCCGACCTTACGGATTGTTTGGGCGGGAAGAGGTCGCAGGTGAGCATGGACAAGTAGGAGAACCGGAGCGCCCGATTAAGCCCGCGTCTTCTGTAATGCGTGGCATTGTCGTTGTATTATTAATCGGCTTCGTATTTTTACCCCTTGGTGGGTCAAGCTATTCTCTTGTCTTTGTAACGGATATGTTGATCTTCTGTCTGTTTGCCGCTTCTTTACACTTTTTGCTTGGCACCGGTGGTTTAGTCAGCTTTGGTCATGCTGCTTATTTCGGTGGTGGAGCCTATATTGCTGCACTATTAATTACCTATTCTGAAACACCCATGGAAATCGCCTTTGTACTTGCACCATTCGGAGCAGGCCTGACCGCCCTTGCCATTGGCTGGGTTTGTTTGCGATTGACCGGGGTTTATTTTGCGATGCTGACTCTTGCATTCGCACAATTAGTCTGGAGCCTGGTTTTCCAATGGGGCTCAGTGACTGGGGGAGACGACGGTCTTGTAAATATCTGGCCGGCGGAATGGCTTAAACCCACAGTAACCTATTTCTATTTTGTATTAATTCTCTCAGTGGCGGGCATTTTGCTATTGCGCCATGTGCAACATTCTCCTTTTGGTTTTGCGCTACGTGCTGCCAGAGATAGTCATAGACAGGCTGAGGCTACAGGCATTAACACGCGGCAAATACAACTGATTGCTTTTGGCTTTGCTGGTTTTATGGGTGGTTTAGCAGGAGCAATGTTTGTTTTCTCAAAAGGGAGCGTTTTTCCAAATGAACTTGAAATTGCGCGTAGCTTTGATGCTTTGATCGTGGTTTTTCTTGGTGGCGTAAAAACTCTTGCGGGTGGGGTCGTTGGTGCTGGTTTTTTCAAAGGTCTAGAAGAGACGCTACTCCGTTTTGAATACTGGCGGCTTTTGATGGGACTTTTGATCATTTTTATCGTGATTGCTGCACCTGAGGGTATCGTTGGCTCATTGCGTAAAGGCGCAGAGAGAATTGGTCTGCGCCGGGTGGAGAACCAGTAATGACTTCTGTTCTTGAGACCAAACATCTTACCAAATCATTTGGCGCTATTATGGCAGTCGATGATGTGTCCTTTGGACTAAAAAAGGGTGAACTTCTAGCGCTGATTGGACCGAATGGTGCTGGAAAAAGCACTTGTTTTAATATGCTTATGGGACAGATAACGGAAACCTCTGGCGAGGTATTCTTGGAAGGCCAAAAGATAAACGGTCTTCTGCCACGTCAAATTTGGAGAAAAGGTGTAGGACGCACTTTTCAAATTACTTCGACCTATTCATCAATGACTGTGATTGAAAATGTACAAATGGCGCTGTTGTCGCATCATAATGAAATCCTTAGGATATTTAGTTATGCAACGCTGAAATATCGAGAAGAGGCTATGGCATTGCTTGAAATGGTAAATATGGCAGATCAGGCAGATAGGCATTGTGCGGTACTTGCTTATGGAGATCTAAAGCGAATAGAGCTAGCGATTGCGCTCGCACATGATCCTAGTGTTCTTCTAATGGATGAACCAACTGCGGGAATGGCGCCAAAGGAACGGGTGGAGCTCATGCAACTGACCGCTAAAATTGTTGAAGATAGGGACGTAAGTGTGCTTTTCACCGAGCATGACATGGATGTAGTTTTTGCGAATGCCCACCGTATTATGGTTTTGAACCGTGGACGTTTGATTGCGGAAGGCAATTCTGAAGATATTCGCAACAATTCCTTAGTGCAAGATGTCTATCTCGGGGGAGGGAGTGTTTTTGCAAATGAACCAAGCGCGAAACATGCTTGAGGTACGCTCCATCAATAGTTTTTACGGCAAAGCTCACGTTCTTAGGGATCTTAGTTTTGAGGCGCCAACAGGCGAAGTTATCGCTTTACTAGGGCGCAATGGAGCGGGAAAGTCCACTACGATGAAATCGGTAATGCAAATTGTGCGTACTCAATCAGGTGATGTATTCTTTAAGGGACAATCCATTACTAAGCTATTACCCCATAAAATTGCCAAACTGGGACTGGGATATGTCCCAGAAGATAGGCGTATCTTCACGGATCTAACCGTCATTGAAAATCTTATTGTTGGACAACAACCTGAGCGGATCGATGCGGTGAAATGGACGCAAGAGATGTTGTTTGACCTTTTCCCTAATTTGGCTGAAAGAAGAAATAATCGCGGTAAAGCTCTTTCAGGTGGTGAGCAGCAAATGCTTACGATTGCACGTACTCTCATGGGTAATCCATCTTTTTTGTTGCTTGATGAACCTAGTGAGGGTGTTGCCCCAATAATTGTTGAACAAATGGCAAAGGTTATTACTCAACTGAAATCAGAGGGTTTGACAATCCTGCTCTCAGAACAAAACCTTCATTTTGCACAATTAGTGGCTGATCGGGTTGTTATTATAGAGAGCGGAAAGCAAAAATTTTATGGTACTTTGCAAGAGATGAATGAACGACCAGAAATCCGGAACGCTTATCTTGCGGCGTAGGGTATTTTGCCCGTTAGCACTATTGGGAACCTTTTTGTCTCAGCAAGACCATATTTTTTTGCTTGAAGCCAAGGTGCAAATTTTATATCAGCCGCCGAGCTAGTTTTGAGGATTTGTCATGGACAGTATTAAAGATCCTATAGACCAAAATATTGAGCGGCCACGTGGCTATAGTTTTTTCGCAAAGTTATTACATTGGGGCTTTGTGGCAATTTTTGCTTATGGGATTTACAAACAAGTCGATAATGTATCGCTTTTGGCAGATTCATCTCTTTTAAGATTCGAAATCATTTTTGCATCGGGATTTTTGGCTCTATTAATTGTCAGGTTCCTTTATATGCGGTTTACTCAAAAATCCTCTCTTCCGGAAGGCACGGGGCGTTTTCAGAAGCTCGCTGCCAAAGTTGTGCACTACGGGCTTTACATTAGCTTTGCATCAATTGCGGCTTCAGGTTTGATTATAGGCCTTCTGTATCAATTTGGTATCAAAGAAGGCCTATTAATCGATGGTGTAATTGGCCTGCATGAGCTTTCTGTGACCCTGAGTTATTATTTAATAGCAACGCACATTATTGCCGCAATTTATCATAGATTTCTTAGGGACGGTGTATGGAATTCGATGGTTCCCATATGGCAGGAACGTAAAGAAACCTAACTTTTCATAACTAGATTTAATAATGTTATTTGGTTTAAAGGGTTTGTTCGGTTATTAACTGAGTTTAAGTCCAATTTGTGAAATAGGGTTTGTGCAGTTTTATTTGGGTTGATGGCTCACTATTAAATCGAGTAAAATAACGTCCTAGTATTAAATATGCTACACTTTTATTGCATTAGACGCTTTTTACGCGGGCGAACAAATGCTTGCATATTTGATAAAAAAATAGATCCAATAACAATAGCTCCACCCAGTAGAGTCCAATGGCCTGGGTCTTCTGATATAACGGCCCAGACGAGTAATGGAGCAAACACTGCTTCCAGCAATATTAGAAGTGAAACCTCAGGTGAGCTTAAATATCGTGGCCCTAGCGTTAGACAGGCTGTGGCCACAGCAATGCAAAAGCCATGCGCGATATAAAGACAATAAGCATCATCTATACTTGTCAAAGGGTCAATACTGGGCCAGATGATCAGCGCAGATCCTAGATATCCGATTGGGATAGCGGGTATCATTGATATATTTTTTAATCCGCGTAGGATGGCTAATCCGGCCGCGTAAGCGAATGAGATGTAAAGTGCAACGGCATTGCCACTCCAGTGAGAGACTTCATTTTCTGCCGATCCGTAAGAAATGACCGTCAAGCCCAGGATTACAAAAAAAATAGTCCAGCGTATCTTTTTGGAAATATATTCCCTCAGAAACATCCAGCTAAGTATCGAAGCAAAAGCTGGTATAGCAGAAAATATAAAAACTACATTTGCAACGCTGGTGTTATTGACTGCAATGACAAAAGCAGGGGAAGTTGAACCTATCAAAAAACAGTAGATCCACCCTAATTTCCCCATAATCAATATATTCTTAAAGCACGATAGTCCTTCAGTGATTAACAAGAAACAGATTATCAGCGCGCCTGATATAGTACTTCTCCAAAACGCTATTGTCATCGCATCAGAATCAATAAGCCTTACAAATAACGAGTCTGGCGTCACAAAAAAAACGCCAACCACAGTAATTAACAAACCTTTTTTGTAATTAGTCATGTTGTTTCAATACCAGAACCTATTTCTGAATACCTTTAATCTAGGCTTGCTGTTGCAGCTACTCTAAAATCGCTTTCTTCCTACGGATTTGATCTAGTCTTGCCGGTGTAAGCGTATTGACTTAAATTCTTTTTCGAACGTGAAACGGAACGGTGTTGTTTGATGGAAAAAGACATTTATGAAATGTATATCAATGGCCCTTTTGACTGGTTCAACCCTGTCGACTTTGCAACTGATATTTTAACCGCTGGACCGTCCGGAAGTTGGGGGAGCAAAGCGCATAACGAGAGGATATATGTAATCTCGCAGCAATATCCAAACTTAAGTTTAAGCGATATTGAGGAAATCGTGTATCGTCATAAGAAACTGCGTACCTAAAAACTTTAGAATTTTAGTTAATGTCTAATTTAGCCCATGGTCTGACAAGACGAATTAGGGATAATTAGTATTTGAGATTGGACGTTGCAAAATTTTCTATACAGGCCATTCATAAATGGAAAAATTCGACTTGAGTGAAGCCATCTAATCTGTACTATCACGTCAGAATATTAAGAAAGGAAATAAATTGAATCGTACAATTCTTATAGTTGCTTTTTCACTTGTTTTAGTAGGTTGCAGTACAGTTGAAGAGTACAATTTAAACCCAGTGGACTGGTTTAACTCCTCAGATAATTGATCGAAAAACTCGTTTTAAGAAAGAGAACTTGATTGAGCTTTTAAGCGCAAACATCTCGACCTAATTATACCTTCATACGTTCAATGCAGGACGCAACTTTTTGCTTCTATAAATTTTCTTTTAATTGAATAAAAATATTCGTCTGGAAAATCGTCATAGTTATTTTCTGTTATTTGCCATGCAAGCAAATGCATGTATTGTTTCAGGTTTTGTTTAAAGTCAGCGGGCAAAATTTCGATGTACGGGTTTACTTCGTTGAAAAAGGTCATCACGTGTTTTGGAATTTCCTGGTGTTCGCCGCGCATGGTTATCCCCACTAAAAACTACTTAATGCAAAATACGGCAAAATGTTCCTATACTTTAGAAATCACACGAGTGATACAAATGTGGCTCCTATGATTATAGGAATTCATATTGAAGTTGGAATATGCGATAAACGGATTACCTAAATTATTAGTTTTCGAAATATTCGGAGTACTTATTATGAAAATATGGCTCAACGGCCTGAAAATATGTGCAATGTTGAAATTTCTGCTTTTAGCTGCAGCCTGTGCGCCCCAAGTGGGATCCGATCGTTGGTTCAACGAAACATCCGTTAAAGAGGTCAACTTTTATTATTCCGGAATCTGCCAAAATTACGGATTCCGATCGGGTACTCAAGTATTTTCGGAGTGTATTCAAAGAGAGATCAACCAACAAAAACATAGAAATACTGTTATAAAAAATAATAATTCGAACACTTCGAGGTCTGTGTTTGGAGGAACTGGTAAGTCTGGTGTCACGATTGTGTTGACTGAAACCTTTGATTAATTTGTATCTTTTTTTATTTAAAAAATTTTCCTGTAGAGTATTTTTTCTTACTCAGTGCTCTTTAAGGGCCATCATATGAAATTTAAACTAAGGGGACGCAGTTACTGATGGATTACGATGATAACGAGGGGCAGAGAAAATTTTGGAACGATAAGCCAGGCCAGTCGTGGGTGACATATGATGGCGTTATGAATTTGAGACTGGAAAAAATAACCGATTTACTCTTCGGGGCAGTTGATGGAATCCCTGCATCGAATGGGCTTGATATCGGTTGTGGCACCGGTTCCACCACGCTTAAATTGTTGGAGCTTTTGGGGGAAGACTCCAAGGTGAAAGGTATAGATATTTCGGAACCCATGCTATCCAAAGCTCGAAAAAAATTTCATGACACAACTTCGATTTCTTTCATAAAAGCCGATGCGCAGACATTCCAATTTTTGCCAGGGTACTTTGAAACAGTAATAAGTCGTTTTGGTATTATGTTTTTTGATAATCCCGTGAAAGCTTTCAGAAATATTCGCAGGGCAATGTCTCCCAGCGCTGATTTGACTTTTGTATGCTGGGCGTCCTTTGAGAAAAACGAATTTTTCTCTCTACCGCTAGAAGCGGTAGCATCCTTCACCGGACCCGTCAAAGATTTCGAGGCACATGCGCCTGGTCCTTTGGCATTTTCTGAAATAGACTACGTCAAGCAAGTTTTAAATTCGGCGGAATTTTCGAACATAGATATCAAAGAACTTGAAACCAGTATTGTAACGAACGATACTCCTGAAGAAGATGCTGAAATTTTGATGAACATCGGTTTTGGGGCTCGAGCCTTACGTGAGGCTGAACTTGACAAATCTTTACGTAGTCGGATTTATGAAAAATTCGTGAAAAATTCTCAAGACCGCTGCTTAGACGGTCTAATTCGATACGGTGCAACAATTAACCTTGTGAAAGCGCGTGCTTGAAAAAGTCATGAAAACCGTCACCTTTCAGGTAAACCAAACTGCGCAGACATTAATAACATAAATTTGATTGTCAATTCGTGATTAACTCTTTCAACGTTAAAGCATATTCTGTCAAAAAGCTTAACCTAGTGATGTTTTTTCAACCTCGTTGAGGGGGCTTTACTGGCTTCCAATTCGAGCCTTGTAAGATATGGATATCCACGGCTCCTTGCCAGTAGTTCTGATGAATATCTTTCCCGCCATCTTCTTATTCCCATTTATAGTGCGTCCACTTGCAGTTTTTACTAATGGAGTTAAACACACCCTTTTGGCCGTTATATTTGTTGGGATTGGTTTAGCGTTTTATACAGTTGCTATGCTTGAGACGATCGTGTCGCGCGCCAAATTATCGTTTTTTCTTACGCCGATTTGGTCAACACTTCTGGGCTTCATAATCCTTTCTGAGCCGTTCACGAAAATACGTGTTGCCGCGATTTTGGTGGGGCTCGCTGGCTGTTTTTGTCTTTTAAGTCCGGGAATGCAACAAGACGTACCGCTCAATAGAGACGATATTTATGGTGTGTCAGCCGGAATGTTTTGGGCGATAGGGGCAACTTGCATGAAGCGCTGGCCGCAAAGTCCTGTTTTATTAATTACATGGTTTCAGTGTCTTTCAACTATTATCGTGTCTGCTTTTTTGGCGGTATATATATCTAAACCCGATGTTCCCACTTTTGGAGATATTTTAGATACGCTTCCAATCACTACATTTCATCTGTCATTATTTGCCTGCCTTCAACCATTATTTTGATGACGATCTCGCAAATACTTTATCCTGGACGCGTTGATGTCTTGATGATGTCTGAGGTTTTGGTGGCAATTTTCAGTGCATCCCTTTTATTACCTGAAGAATCAATGAATATTTTTTCAATGGTTTGGGGCATTAGCAATTATTCTCGCCGCTGTCTTTGAAGTCTTTTCGGCGGAGAAGGCAGCGAAAATTTCCAGGAATTTTTCCTAAAGTTCCTGTGGGGAGGGGATACTAAAGCTAAACTCCTTCAATGGACTTTTCACCAAGGGTCCAATCTTTTGGGAAAAACTGAATTAGTATCGTTCAAGCCGTTTAGTTTATCTTCTGCGCATGCTTCTCACACAATCGAATAGTTGGTATTTTTTAAATTTCCTATCACGCATAGCTTAAATTTTGTCTAGTTTAGAAGTTGGAACTTAAATCTCTTCAATTTCTCTTGTAGCTATCGCTGGGAAACAAAGATAGAGGAATGCTTTAACCACAACAACCGGACTGTGCAAATTTAAATGTCAATTTGTAATTTTCTTATACGTAATGTGACGTGGCTTTTGGCAGGAATTCTCCTCACATTTATGTCAAGTTTTGGACAGACATTTTTCATCTCCATCTTTGGAGGTCATATACGAGCGGAATTTGGTCTCTCGCATGCGGCATGGGGGGGGATTTACTCCTTGGGTACAACAGTTTCTGCCATAATTATGATTTGGGCGGGTGCTCTGACGGATATTTTTAGAACACGATTTTTGGGCGTTTTAGTTCTAACCGGATTTGCGAGTGCGGCTATCGCGATGGCTGGACTGCCTTCGGCATTTTTCTTACCTGTAATTATCTTTGCTTTGCGCTTTTTCGGCCAAGGCATGTGTTCACATTTGGCGGTTGTCGCAATGTCGCGCTGGTTTGTGGCTAATCGTGGTAGGGCGTTGTCATTAGCCAATCTTGGTTTTTCTTTTGGTGAAGCATTTTTGCCAATGCTTTTTGTTTTTTTGATGGGTTTTTTTTGCATGGCAAAAGCTTTGGCTTGTGGCAGCTGCACTCTTGATTTTTGCCGTTCCTGCCCTCTGGCGCCTATTACGTGATGAGCGAACACCGCAGGCTTTGGCAAAAGAAGATATCTCTCTCGGTATGAGGGGGCGTCATTGGACTAGAGTTGAGGTTATTCGCCATCCCTTGTTCTGGTTTATGGTTCCATCTCTTTTGGGGCCAAGCGCTTTTGGAACGGCATTTTTCTTTCATCAGGCACACTATGCCGAGACAAAAGGTTGGGAACATATTGTATTTGTTTCCTTTTTACCAATTTATACGGGCGGGAGTGTCCTTGCTATGCTGTTTTTTGGCTGGGCGCTTGATAAATTTGGCACTACAAAGCTAATGCCATATTTTCAAATACCTCTTGTGGCTGCTTTTATTTGTTTTTCATTAAGTGACGACACCAATCTCCTTGTTTTGGGGTTTTTATTTTTCGCAGTTACAGCCGGGGCGAATGCTACGCTACCAAATGCTTTTTGGGCGGAATTTTATGGGACTGGTCATCTTGGTGCAATAAAAGCGCTGGCGGCGGCTGCGATGGTTTTAGGTTCTGCCATTGGACCAGGTATAACCGGCCTGTTGATAGATGCAGGGATTGGGCTTCATGTTCAATATTTATGGATTGCAGGATATTTCATAATTTGCAGTTTTTTGGTTTTTATTGGCGTAGCACGTTCGGGTCCTGACTTATACCCGATCCATGACAAAGATAATTAGCGCAACCTTTAAGAGCGGCATAGTCGTCAATTATGAGATGAATACCGAAGTTTTTATTGAAGTCCGAAAACCGGCCTTTGTCGCAAAAGCCAAAACCAAACGTATCTTCTCTTAAAAATTTGCTGATAGCCCTAGATACACCACCGATTAGAAAAATACCTCCTTCAGGCAATGTCGTGAGCGTAAGATCTCCAAGGTATGACCCCATAATAGTGGTGAAGATATCGATGACTTGCTTCGCTTCTGGATCCTTCGTAGCTTGCGCGATAATCTCTTCTGAGTTACGTGAATTTTTTGGAAAGAGCACAGAATTAATTAGAGCCATACCTCGGCCTGAAAGGACCTCTTCAATTTCAGCAAAGCCCCTTGTATTTATAAGATAGTCAACGATTTTTTGTTCTATTGAATTTCCAGCGGTTAAACGTGCGTGCCCTGCTTCAGAAGGAGGAACAATAAATCTGGTATTCGTTGGAAGTACAAGTGCGATGTTGAAACCAGTTCCGATCCCACAAACAAGCATTCTTTTTGATAAGTCAATGTTTTTGGCACCATAAACATGCTGGACCTCTTTTGCTTGGAGTGAAGCCAATGCGTAACCTTGTGCCTGCATATCGTTAATAATAAAGGAAATTCTTGTATTAAGCAATTTTTTCAATTGATCGTTTTGGATTTTCCAATCTATATTGGTCAGCTCTGCCCAGCCTTGGTGAACTGGCCCGGCTACAGCGATGCAAGTGCTGTGTATTTGACTTACCGGGATATCGGATAAATATTGCTCTACAATTTCCTCAAAGCTTGAGGTAAAGCTATTTTTGTAGCGTCTAATCGTTTCATGTTTAAGTGATTTCCCGTCGCTCAAAGCTAATCTGGTATTTGTTCCACCGACATCTGCTACCAGATTAAAGTCTTGGACCATCATTGTTCTCTTTTCTTCTGACTTTGCTGTTTGATGCGCGAAATCCACCAGGACTATTAGGAAATCCCTTTTATCTCAAAATGTAAAGTTTGTTTTGGAAGGGAGTGAAAGAATAGCCGTGGCGGAAATAGCACCCAATGTTCTTTTTTTGTCCACATTTTTTATGGAGTTTTATCATTCTTGCGCTAAATATTTATCGAGATAAAAGGATGGCAAATGGCTGAACTAAAACATATTAAGGTTCGGGGAGCGCGTGAACATAACTTAAAATCTATAGATGTTGATATCCCGCGTAATGAATTGGTGGTAATTACCGGCCTATCTGGATCGGGAAAATCATCTTTGGCCTTTGATACCGTTTATGCAGAGGGTCAGCGGCGCTACGTTGAGTCTCTTAGTGCCTACGCTCGACAATTCCTTAACATGATGGAAAAACCTGATGTTGATTATATTTCTGGGTTAAGCCCCGCCATTTCTATCGAACAAAAAACGACCAGCAAAAATCCACGCTCCACAGTAGGCACCGTAACAGAGATTTATGATTACCTTAGGCTACTTTTCGCCCGCGCTGGAACTCCCTTTAGCCCAGCAACTGGATTGCCAATTGAGGCACAGCAGGTGCAAGACATGGTCGATCGTGTCTGCATGTTAGAAGAGGGCACGCGGGCCTATCTACTTGCGCCAATCGTCAGGGATCGTAAAGGTGAATATAGAAAAGAATTTATTGACTTGCGGAAACAGGGCTTCCAGCGTGTCAAGGTTGACGGAGCTTTTTACGAATTGGATGAACCCCCGAAGCTGGATAAAAAATTTCGTCACGATATTGATGTTGTAGTTGACAGAATTGTCATAAGCGAGGGTATGGAAACTCGTCTCTCTGATAGTTTTCGAACTGCTCTTGATTTGGCCGATGGTATAGCAGTAATGGAGACAGTTGTAAGTGACGGAGAGGGGGAGCGGATCACGCTTAGCGAAAACTTTGCTTGCCCTGTTAGTGGATTTACCATCCCGGAAATTGAGCCTCGTTTGTTTTCTTTTAATGCGCCCTATGGTGCTTGCCCAGAATGTGATGGTTTGGGCAGGGAGTTATTTTTTGATGAACGGTTAGTCGTCCCGGATCATACTTTAAAGATTACCGATGGAGCATTAGCCCCTTGGCGGAAAGGAAAAAGTCCGTATTTCCTTCAAACTATCGAAGCGATTGCAAAACATTATGGATTTTCCCCACACACAGCATGGAAAAATCTTTCTTTGCAAGTGCAAAATGTCTTTCTTTATGGCTCTGGAGGGGAAGAAATCCAATTCCGTTACGATGAAGGGGGGCGCATTTATAAAGTGTCACGAGCTTTCGAGGGCGTTGTACCGAATATGGAGCGACGATACCGCGAAACAGATAGCAGCTGGATACGAGAAGAGTTTGAAAACTACCAAAACAATCGTCCCTGCGGTGGTTGCGATGGTTACCGTCTCAAGGAAGAGGCATTAGCGGTCAGAATAGCGGGGCTACATATCGGACAAGTTGTTCAAATGTCTATTAAAGATGCGTTTGCCTGGTGTGAGAATATTCCTGAGAGTCTGACGAAGCAGAAGAACGAAATTGCTGCCGCTATTTTGAAAGAAGTAAGTGAACGGCTTGGTTTTCTGAACAATGTGGGTCTTGAGTACCTGACACTAAGTCGGAGTGCGGGAACTCTATCAGGTGGGGAAAGCCAACGTATTCGTTTGGCAAGCCAGATCGGAAGTGGCCTGACTGGTGTTCTTTATGTATTAGACGAACCTTCTATCGGATTGCATCAGAGAGATAATGACAGGCTTCTTTTGACACTCAAGAATCTACGTGATCAGGGCAATACCGTGATAGTTGTTGAGCATGACGAGGAGGCGATCCGTGAAGCAGATTACGTCTTTGACATTGGACCCGGGGCCGGGGTTCATGGGGGACAGGTTGTGAGCCATGGTAGACCGCAGGATATTGCCACTGATCCACAGTCTCTCACTGGACAATATCTAAATGGTACGCGCCAAATTGAGGTTCCAATCGAGCGCCGATCCGGCAATTTAAAAACAGTTACGGTAGTAAATGCTTGTGGGAATAATTTGAAGGATGTGTCCGTGGAATTCCCACTTGGGAAATTTGTTTGCGTTACAGGTGTCTCAGGGGGTGGAAAATCAACTCTTACGATCGAAACATTGTTTAAGACTGCATCCATGAAGTTAAATGGAGCAAAGCAGACCCCTGCTCCCTGTGAAACTATCAAGGGCCTCGAGTACCTCGACAAAGTGATAGATATTGATCAACGTCCCATAGGACGAACGCCACGTTCTAACCCTGCCACTTACACTGGTGCTTTCACTCCAATCCGGGACTGGTTTTCAGGTATGCCAGAGGCAAAGGCACGTGGCTACAAACCTGGGCGTTTCAGTTTTAACGTTAAGGGTGGACGGTGTGAGGCCTGTAAGGGAGACGGTGTAATAAAGATCGAAATGCACTTCTTACCCGATGTATATGTTACATGTGAAACTTGCCAAGGTGCTCGGTACAATCGCGAAACCTTAGAGATAAAATTCAAAGGAAAAAGTATCGCGGATGTGCTTGATATGACAGTTGAAGACGCTCAGGAATTTTTCAAAGCAGTGCCTTCTATACGAGAAAAGATGGATGCGCTTGTGCGCGTGGGGTTGGGCTATATCAAAGTCGGACAACAGGCTACTACGCTTTCTGGCGGGGAAGCGCAGCGCGTGAAGTTATCTAAAGAGTTGTCGAAACGTTCTACTGGGCGTACACTTTACATTTTGGATGAGCCCACAACTGGGTTGCATTTTGAGGATGTACGTAAACTTCTAGAAGTTTTGCACGAATTGGTTGACCAGGGCAATTCGGTATTTGTAATTGAGCATAATTTGGACGTGGTAAAAACGGCAGATTGGATTGTGGACATTGGTCCTGAGGGCGGTGACGCCGGTGGCGAGATTGTTGGTGTAGGAACGCCAGAGTCCATCGTAAAAATAGCAAAAAGCTACACTGGGAATTACCTTAAAGAAATATTACAGCAAGACTCTGTTGCCGCGGAGTAACCAATTTAGTTGTTGGTTAGAAAAAAGTTAGTTTTCACAAAAAATGCGTCAATTAAAACGAATGGTTAATCGTGCAGATCTATTTGTAGGTCTAATTGAATGACATTGATCCAAATTAGGCTCTCTTCTCTTTATCCTTTGCTGCAATTACATCATATGCCAAAGTTTTAGTGTAGTCGCTAAGTTTAATGAGTATTTTTTCCACGGCGCCTGGATTCCCTAGGTCCAAATAATTTGCTATTTCGGTATGTAACAGAATGATCTTCTCCCGGTTACGGGCCGTAAAGGTGATCATATTCATCAAAGGCTGCATCGCTTCGACAGATCCGGCTAATTGATATGAAATTACAGGATTGCCGGCTGAATCTACAAAAGCGCGATGAAAGGCGACATCTGAAGCACACCAGCTTTCATCGCTTAGTCCAGGCTGTGACTGTTTTTGAATTTCGGCGCGCATTGTTGCCAAGTGATCTGCCGTGCGCCTTTTCACCGCAAAAGGAGCGCAAGCGCGTTCCATCGCGAAGCGTGCCTCACAAGCTACATCAAAACTCACTGCATTCATCGATAACAGAAGAGTTGAAGTGGTCACATGTTGACCATAAGCATCTTCGAATGCGATCCGATTGATAAATGCCCCTCCAAAAGCCCCGCGTTGAGTTCGTATAAGTGATTGCGCTGCCAATCTTTTCAAAGCCTCCCTAACAGTGGAGCGGGATACTTGGAATTCCTCGGCAAGTTCGGCTTCTGAGGGTAGGCGTTCATCGACAGGTAGCTGGCCTGAGACGATAGCATCCCGAATTGCTGTGGCTATCTGTGCAGACAAATCCGCCGTAGCGTCATTTCGTTCAATTTTCATTTGTCATACATTTAAAAGTCTGACATTTAAAACGCAAGTGATTTTCGAAGAATCACGGACAACTCACGGGTCGGTGGAAAAAATGGATAGTCCGGAGAGAATGTCAGTGCGCGGTGCTTACTGGCTTGTATTTTTTACAATCATCATAGCTTCTTGGTCATACCTTTACTCGATGAGCTTGTCGATGAACATGGATTTGTTTGGTCGTGGTATGTCAATGGAATCGTCCACGTCCGAGATGAATTCGATGTCCAACATGGGCTCGATGTCTGAGATGAAATCTTCCCCCGTCATGAAAAATGGGTCTTCAACAGAAATAATACCCTCCAATGGCTCTGATGATATGAATTCTAGTGAAATGGGCTCTAAATCTTCTGATGAAAAATCTGCGAAAATTAATGCAATGAATTCATCTGAGGTCACAAATTCGATGGGTTCGATGCCATCAATGGCAAGCGACATGAATATGGATATGCCAATGACCCGCTTTCTTCCTTTGTTTGGGATGTGGGCGGTTATGATGGCCGCGATGATGCTTCCTACGATGGTGCCAAGTCTTAAGATTTATGAGGAACTAATGGTCAGTGCAAATGGTACGCGGGTCGGATGGATAGGCGTTTTACTAGGCTACTCAATTGTCTGGGTAGTTTTTGCCATCGTCATTACGACTGTTCAGCTGTTGCTATTGTCGTTCAAATTTGTTGATATGATGGGCCTGGTCAAATCTTTCTGGGTCTCTGCGTTACTTCTCGTAGTAGCTGGTGCTTATCAATTTACCCGAGCAAAAGAAGTATGCCACGGCGTTTGTCATAGCCCTATGATGTATTTTATTGGCCACTGGCAAAATGGTTTTGGCGGTGGTATTCGTATGGGACTTGGTCTTGGCGCTTTTTGCGTTGGATGCTGTTGGCTTTTTATGGTGCTTGGTTTTGCCGGCGGTGTTATGAATTTTTTGTGGATGGGACTGGCCACTTTGTTTATGATTATAGAAAAGTTGCCGGAAATTGGGCACCGAATAGTTCGTCCTATGGGCATCCTTCTAATTCTCGCAGGGTTCGGCTGCGCAGCTTGGACGTATCAAGTAAAAGGATTGATTTGAGGCATGGTAAAACATTTCACATCAAAGGCAATTTCCACCAAATCTCGGATTGACAACAGAATGCCAACCAGCACCAAAAAGCGTGTTGAACCAACTAATTGGGAGATTAAAGGTGAATTGTTCCTCAATTGCTCATGTACCGTTTTTTGCCCTTGCGTTGTATCTTTGGGAGCATACCCTCCAACAGAAGGGTATTGCCATACTTGGATGGCCGTTGCTATTGACGAAGGGCATTTCGAAAATGCAGATCTTTCCGGACTGAATATTGGGCTACTAGTTGATATTCCAGGGCGTATGAGTGAAGGTAATTGGAAAGTCGCAGCCTACATCGATGAACGAGCTTCAGAGGATGCATACAATGGTCTGCTCAAAATTTTTAGTGGTCAGGCAGGGGGAACAACCAGTCTCTTTATGATGCTTGTGTCGGAGATTATCGGGGCGCAGAGGGAAAAGATCGAAATAGTAAGGGATGGGAATCGCCGTTCCATCAATATAGGACGTAAAATTCAGGGTGAAATTGAAATGCTTCAAGGAGCTAGCCCAGAGCACCCTGTGATGGTTAGTAATACTCAGTATTGGATGGGACCAGATGTGATTGCAGCGCGAGGTCTACGTTCACGTGTCCGTGATTACGGTCGCGTTTGGGACTTTGAAGGAAAATCTGCGGAAATTTGTCCAATTCATTGGCATGGCCCTCGCTAAATGGCCGGTATAATTCCGTCCCGCCGAATTAGGGGAACACCTTTTTCTGCACTTGTAGAAGCTGCAGGTGCTAAAGCTTTCACTGTTTATAATCATATGTTGCTGGCAAGCTACTATGAAAGCTACGAAGCAGATTATCGTCATTTAAAAGAACATGTGCAAATCTGGGATGTGGCTGTTGAACGTCAGGTCAGTATTAAGGGGCCTGATGCACTTAGGCTGATGCGCCAAATGAGCACGCGGGATATGGATAAAATGGCCGAGGATCAGTGTTATTATATGCCCATATGTGACCATAATGGGGGCATGTTAAATGATCCTGTTGCGATAAAAATTGCGGAGGATCACTACTGGCTTTCGCTTGCAGATGGTGACTTGTTGCAGTGGGCACTTGGATTGGCTATAGGTCAAGGGTTTGATGTGGAAATTGAGGAACCTGATGTCTCGCCGCTAGCAGTGCAAGGGCCCAAGGCTGAAGACTTGATGGCAAGGGTTTTTGGTGATGAGATTCGTGATATCCGATTTTTCCGCTATAAGAGATTACCTTTTTCGGACACGGAGTTTGTGGTGGCGCGGTCCGGTTGGTCGAAGCAGGGGGGATTCGAAATCTACGTGGATGGTGGTCATTATGGATTACCTCTTGGCAACCTGTTGCTTGAAAAAGGTAGAGATCTAAGTGCTCGTGTTGGGTGTCCCAACCTTATTGAAAGGATTGAAGGTGGACTGCTGAGTTATGGATCAGATATGCGAAGAGATAATTCTCCAATAGAATCTGGATTATCTCGTTTTTGTAATTCGCCTGCCGATTATATAGGCAAAAGAGAAATAGAAAGGCAGAAATTAGAGGGTCCCAAACGTCAAATCCGGTCTGTTGAAATCGATGGCCCGGGTGATTTGCCTCACAACGGGGCCGGATGGGACGTCTATGGTGATGGTCAAAAAGTTGGGTTGATTGCTTCTGCAGCTTGGTCGCCCGATTTTCAAACAAATGTTTCGATTGGAATGATCGACAAATCTCATTGGAATGCAGGAACGCGCATCGAAGTACATACAAAACGAGGAGTGCGTGGCGCGACTGTAAGAGAAAAGTTTTGGATATAATTTAAGGAGAAAAAAATGGCTTCAAAAGAGCTCTATGATTTGGGGGACATGCCCCCCATCGGAGAAGTTCCTCCAAAGATGCATGCATTTATGGTGCGCCAAGATCGTTTTGGAGAACCTAAAACCGCCTGGAAACGGGAGGTGATTGACACACCAAGCATTGGGCCTAAGGACGTTTTGGTGTACGTAATGGCCACAGGCATTAACTATAATAATGTTTGGGCTGCCTTGGGCTATCCCATCGATGTCATTAAAGAACGTCAAAAAAAGGGTGAACCCGAAGATTTTCATGCCGGAGGCTCCGATGCTTCTGGCATCATTTGGGCTGTCGGCGAAGATGTAAAAGATGTTTCAGTTGGAGAAGAAGTCGTTGTTCACTCTGGCTGGTGGGAGCCTGACGATCCGTGGGTACTTTCAGGTAAGGATCCAATGCTCGCCACATCGGTTCGCATCTGGGGATATCAAACAAACTATGGATCATATTGCCAGTTTGCCAAAGCACAATCACATCAGATTAAGAAAAAGCCACAGCATCTGACATGGGAAGAAGCTGGTTGTTATATGCTTTGTGCGTCAACCGCCTATCGTCAGCTTATGGGCTGGGCCCCACATACGGTAGAAAAAGGTGATGTTGTTCTCGTATGGGGCGCAGCCGGCGGTCTGGGTGCAATGGCGTTACAAATTGTTTCGGCACTAGGAGGAAAACCGATTGCAGTTATTTCTGATGAAGATAAACGCCAGTTCTGTCTTGATAAAGGTGCGGTTGGCGTGATCAATAGAAATGATTTTGATCATTGGGGACCGATGCCTGACACAACGAAGCCAGAATATGGTGACTTCATTAAAGGCGCACGCTCTTTTGGTAAGGCAATCTGGGATATCATTGGTGAGCGTAAAAATCCAAAGATTGTTTTCGAACATCCCGGAGAGGCAACACTTGCAACCTCCGGGTTCTTATGTGACACGGGCGGCATGGTTGTCATATGTGCTGGGACAACTGGTTACAACATAACGATGGATTTACGATATCATTGGATGATGCAAAAACGCTTCCAGGGTTCACATCTAGCGAATGATGAGCAATCAGAAGCTGTGAATGAACTTCTAATTTCGGGTAAAGTCGATCCTTGCTTGTCGGCCACATATTCATTTGATGAAATAGGAGCCGCCCATCAGTTAATGTATCAAAACAAGCATCCATATGGTAATATGGCATGTTTGGTTAATGCTACTGAAAAGGGGCAGGGCGCTTCGTGAAATAGGTTTCATTATATCTATAACTTAAAGCCTTCTTGAGGATTTAAGGAGGCTCTTATTATTTTAGAAAACTAGCTTTTTATTTGGTGTAGGTTCGTAAATAGATTTTCTTTTAGCAATTTTTATGTCTCTTATGAGGTTGAACCAATAACTTAAGAAAAGATATAGAAATGACCTTTGATATCGATTTTGTCAGGGCGCAATTTCCAGCATTCCTAACGCCAGACGGGAAAAATCTAGCTTTTTTTGAAAATGCTGGTGGCTCATACGCCTGCGTACAGGTAATTGCTCGATTAGAGCGCTTTTATCGTGAAAGGAAGATGCAACCTTACTGGCCGGCCCGTCCATCCAAACTTGGTGGTGCCGAAATGGATGAGGCGCGCGCGCGTCTATCTAAAATGATGGGTCTAGAGACAGACGAACTAAGTTTCGGACCGTCTACAACGCAAAATACCTATGTGCTTTCGCAGGCCTTTCGCCAAATGATGAAAGAAGGTGAGGCTATCGTTGTGACTAATCAAGATCATGAAGCTAATTCTGGTCCATGGCGACGTTTAGCTGAAACAGAGGTCGAGGTGCGGGAATGGTGTGTAGATCACGAGACAGGTCGACTTGATATAAAAGATCTAGAAAATCTACTAGACGACAGAGTCCGTCTTGTGTGCTTTCCGCATTGCTCCAACATAATTGCAGACATAAATCCAGTAGTAGAAATTATTAAGACTGTTCATCAAGTAGGTGCATATACCTGCGTAGATGGCGTGAGCTATGCACCTCACGGCATTCCTAATGTTAAAGATTTAGGCGCCGATATTTATCTATTTTCTTCTTACAAAACATATGGACCTCATCAGGGCATAATGGCCATAACAAGAGACTTGGCGCAAAAACTTCCTAATCAAGGCCATCACTTTAATGCGACTAATATTACAAAACGCTTTACGCCTGCTGGTCCCGATCATGCTCAAATTGCGGCTTGTGCGGGCATTGTTGATTATTTTGAGGCGCTTCATGATCATCATTTTGACGAAAATGTAGCTCTTTCAGAAAAAGGAAAAGCCGTACATGACTTAGTGAGGGCATGCGAAGAAGATTTGATGCAACCATTACTTGATTATATCACTAGTAAAAACTCTTTGCGGTTACTTGGGCCTGAAAAAGCTCAAGAGCGGGCTCCCACGTTTGCCGTGAAAACGCAAAAGTCACCTCGGACTATTGCCGAACGACTAGCAGAGAGGCATATCGCCGTTGGGGCTGATAATTTTTATGGCGTTCGCCCTCTAGAGGCTATGGGCATTGACGCGGATGAGGGGGTTCTTCGCATGAGCTTTGTGCATTACACGAGTAAAAGTGAGATTTTGCGTCTTATTAATGCTTTAGATGATATTATTTGATCTAGGACGCTTTTTCAAATCGTATTAAAACGAAAGAAGTAAGAGACTGAGCTTTGCAATCACCGATAATCTACTGGATGCGCCGTGACTTAAGGCTAAGCGATAATGGCGCCCTCTCATATGCCGTTGCGAGTGGCCGCCCTGTAATTCCTGTGTTCATTTATGATGAATTACCCGCTGGATTAGGAGCAGCATCAAAATGGCGTTTGGGACTAGGTCTTCAGTATTTGAAAAGGTCCTATAATGCTGTATCTTCTCGCCTGATTTTGCGTGCTGGTGATGCGCAAGCGGTACTTGATCAATTAATCTCAGAAACTGGAGCTCGGAGTGTTGTTTGGAACAGGTTGTATGAACCAAAAGCTCGTATGCGCGATGTCGAAATTAAAAAAACATTAAAAGCACGCGGGCTTGAGGTGAAGAGTTTTGAAGGGATGCTACTTTTTGAACCTTGGTCTGTTGAAACTGGTGGTGGGTCATATTATCGTGTTTATACACCGTTTTGGAATAATGTGAGACAGAGGAATATAACTGAAGAACTGCCCTCACCCAAATCTATACAAACTCCTTCGGAATGGCCAAGCTCTGATATCCTTGAGACTTGGTGCCTAGCTGATGCAATGAATAGAGGCGCTGATGTCGTAGAGCCCTATTTGCGGGTTGGTGAAGCGGCGGCACATAAACGCCTTGACGACTTCATTGCACACAACGTGCAAGATTATAAGCACTTGAGAGATATTCCATCTAGACCCGCAACATCTGATCTGTCCGAAAACTTGGCGCTTGGAGAGATAAGTCCTGCGCGATGTTGGCATGCTTGTCGAGTTGTGTTGGAGAAGTTTGGTGAGGGAGCTGAAATTTTTCTTAAAGAGTTGGCGTGGCGTGAGTTTGCTTATCATCTTATGTATCACACTCCCCATATTTTGTCTGAAAATTGGAAATCTGATTGGGATCAGTTTCCATGGAAAACTGATGAATCTGCCCCACACGTACTAGCTTGGAAGCAAGGTCGCACTGGTATTCCCTTCGTTGATGCTGCAATGCGGGAAATGTATGTAACGGGACGCATGCACAACAGGGGTCGGATGATTGTTGCCTCATATCTTACCAAGCATCTCATGTTCCATTGGAAAATAGGACAGAGATGGTTCGAGGAGTGTCTGGTTGATTGGGATCCCGCAAGTAATGCGATGGGATGGCAGTGGTCCTCTGGCTCAGGGCCGGATGCAACACCTTTTTTTCGGATTTTTAATGCGGAAACACAGTTGCAAAAATTTGATCCAAGCGGAAAATATGTTCAACGTTGGGTTGCCGAGCTTTCGAACGATTCTCCCGAAACGGCTTTAGATTTTTTTGATGCGATACCGAAAAACTGGAAATTGAATTCGACTATGAGTTATTGTAATCCCATTGTAACAATGAGCGAAGGACGAAAACGGGCTCTCGATGCATACAAAAGTCGAAGTATTTAGGGAATGAACATGTATCTGACGTCAACAAAAAGTCAAACTAGGTTACCCCGATATTTCGTTCAAGTTTTTGATGGGGTTAGAAAAATGAACAACGGGCGCGTTGATTTTGTTTTGCCCGATGGACGAGTTTTTCGTGCTGAGGGTAAAAATCTAGGTCCTGTCGCAGTGATTGAAGTAAACGACAACGATATTTTTGGGCGTTTGATCCGGGAAGGTGATCTTGGTTTTTGTGAGGCTTATTTAGAGGGTGGCTGGAAGACACCTGACTTGCAAGCTTTTATGGACTGGGTTCATTCGGACAATGATGAGGTCTATGACGGTTTTCCGGGAATGAAATTGGTGCGTACCTATGAGAAATTCCGCTTCTGGCTAAATCGCAATTCAAAACGTCAGGCACTTAAGAATATTAGCTATCACTATGATTTAGGTAATAATTTTTATAAATTATGGCTAGATGAGACAATGACATATTCATCTGCTTTATTTAAAACCGGGCAAGAAAGTCTTGAAAAAGCTCAAACTGCAAAATACGCGTCGATGGTCGATCAAATGGGAGTAACTCCTGGTGACCACGTGCTTGAAATTGGCTGTGGTTGGGGCGGTTTTGCTGAATACGCTGCAGAGCAGAGAGGGCTTTGTGTTACTGGTTTGACTATTAGTAATGAGCAATTAGACTTTGCCAGAAAAAGAATAAAAAATAAAGGATTACAGGATAAAGTTCAATTTAAATTGCAAGACTACAGGGACGAAATTGGAAAATACGATGGTGTCGCCAGTATAGAAATGTTTGAAGCCGTCGGAGAAAAGTACTGGCCTGCATACTTTTCTACCTTACGCGATTGTCTCCACCCAGGAAAATCTGCTACGTTGCAAATAATCACCGTGGGGGAGGAAAGGTGGGAGATATACCGTAAAGGCGTTGATTTTATTCAAAAGTATATTTTTCCGGGTGGTATGTTGCCCAGCCCGAATGTCCTTCGTCAGGAAATTGAACGAGCCGGGCTTCAATTTGTGAAATCAATAGAATTTGGCCAAAGCTATTCCATGACTTTGCGGCGATGGTATCAAGAATTTAACGAAAAATGGGATCAAGTAGCAGATATGGGTTTTGACGATCGATTTCGAAGAATGTGGAATATGTATCTTACATCTTGTGCCTCTACCTTTTCTAGCGGATCATGTGACGTTTCACAAATAACGGTGTTTAACCCCAGTACTAACGCAAATCTTTAGACTGCAATTTTGTTTTTGAACTGTCTTTAATTTGTGCAACAAATTTAAAGTGTATCGCTTAAGATATTTGTCGTTACTTTTTTAAGGAAGAGTGTCGGCGCGATCAGGTTGATAGCTTCTAAAATTTTTATCATCGCCAAATAATTGCAAAATAGACATTTGGTAGTTGTTTTTGTGGCTTGTGGGATTTTTTCCGAGCTTCTTGAGATTTCTAAATAGTCAAACTAGATATAGAAAAAACCAAAATCATTCCGGAGTTTTACTGAATGGACTTCGCAGCAGACCTTAGTGCGGCAATTGGCAATACGCCCCTTATCAAATTGAGGCAGGTAAGTGAATTAACTGGGTGCACTATACTAGGAAAAGCGGAGTTTATGAATCCGGGCCAGTCGGTTAAGGATCGCGCGGCACTATTTATAATTCGTGATGCAATTGCTCGCGGAAATCTCAAGCCTGGTGGAACTATAGTTGAAGGAACTGCTGGAAATACAGGGATTGGTTTGGCTTTGGTAGGCGCATCACTCGGTTTCAAAACAGTGATTGTGATTCCTGAAACTCAAAGTCAGGAAAAGAAGGACATGATCCGTCTTGCTGGTGCTAAATTGGTCGAAGTACCAGCGGTACCATACAGCAACCTTAATAATTATGTGCGGTATTCGGGGCGGCTTGCGGAAGAATTAAACAAAACTGAAGCAAATGGAGCGATATGGGCTAATCAATTTGACAATTTGGCCAATCGACAGGCGCATATCGAAGGCACGGGGCCGGAAATTTGGGAGCAAACAGAAGGACAAGTGGATGGGTTCATTTGCGCCTGTGGGTCAGGAGGTACGCTTGCGGGAGTAGCCTTGGCCTTGCAACCCAAAGGGGTCAAAATTGGCCTTTCTGATCCGATGGGCTCTAAGCTGTTTTCTCATTATGTAAATGGGCATTTGATGGCAGAAGGTGCGTCAATCTCAGAGGGTATTGGGCAGGGTAGAATAACAAAGAATCTTCAAGACTTAATTCCTGATGCTTGTTATCAGGTCCATGATTATGAAGCTTTACCGTTGATTTTCGATTTGCTTGACAACGAAGGTATATGTCTTGGCATCAGTTCTGGCATTAACATCGCTGGAGCGGTTAAAATGGCCAAAGTACTTGGCTCGGGGCATACAATCGTTACAATTCTTTGCGACTTCGGTACAAGATATCAATCAAAACTCTTCAATGTAGAATTTTTGCGCGATAAAGGTCTTCCATTACCAGCATGGTTGGAGCGATCATCGCGGGAGATTGTGGCAGTTTTTGAGGATACTTAGGAAAGGTGAACGATGAGGCAAAAGATAGGCGCCATAGCATTACTCTTATATGCCTTTTTTACCAACTTTGGAGCGGCTCAAAGTATTGAGATTGATTTTGAACTTTGGGCGAAACAGGCAAAGCATGTAGAGCGGCAACTGGAAAGTAGAAATGTTTCAGAAAGCCTTCGCAAGCAGGTTGCCGATTGGCGGACGCTGTTTCAAAGTTCAAGTGAGCTGAATAAAACACCTATTTCGACAGTACTTTCGCAGATTGAAGCTTTAGGTCCGTTGCCAGCGGATAACGCCATTGACCCGCTTGAAGATCGAAGACGCGAGCTAGAGGAAAAACTAGCTCGTCTAAAAGCACCTGCTGCGAAAGTACTAGAAGCTCTTAAAAAAGCCGATGGGCTTATCAAAGAAATTGATCAGATTACTCGGGCTCAGCAGGCTTCGGCTTTGGTACATCTTGGTAAATCGCCACTGAACTTTCTGGCTTGGCCAAATGCTTGGAGTGAATTGAAGAATTTTCATTCTGGTTTAAGGCGAGAAATCACAGCAACTTTTATCTCCGAAAGTAGATTTAAGTCACTAAGTAAACAGGGTGTCAATTTATTCATCCGGACAATCATTTCGCTAATCATGCTTTTCGGCGCGAATATGATTGTTAAACGACTCGCTGAATTATTCTGGCCCTGGTCTGAAGAGCAGACGCGGCTTGCTGGATTCAGTTTAACCCTTATGGTGATGTTTTTACGAGTAGCTGGACTTTGTTATCTAATAAACACGATCGAAGTCAGCGGTATTTTTGAAGTCCGGGGCAGCTTGTTACTTTCGGCTGCCTTTAGCGGTAATTGGGACAGCTTTTTTATCAATTGGCCGCTCTGGATATTTGGTCCTATTTGGCTGGCTCAACGGCTTATGACGGGACCTAATGCAAGTTTGCCTACTGTACCAAAAATTGCGGGTGGAAATGGTGTTTTCTTTTTTGGCATGCTTGGTAGTGTAATGGTTGCAAGGCATTATTATGGCATTGTTTCAGACTACGAGGTTTTTTCTGATCAGACTGATGCAATCATTAATTTTACACTTATCATAATTGGGTCTTTTGCAATTTTCCAATTGGGGAAAATTAGGTTCGCCGCGCCAATACAGACAACTAGCTATGAAATGGATCTACCGCAAGTCCAACCAGCTAAGTGGCGCCTGATGGCTGTGCTACGGCGGTTGTCTAATTTCATTGCAGTTGCGTCTCCCGTTTTGGCGGTGGTTGGATTTATGAATGCGTCCGAAGCATTATTCTATCCTTTTGTCCAAACTTTGGCATTGCTTGCGTTTGTATATTTGCTTCAGGTGTTGGTAGGCGACATTTATATTGCCATAATGCATAAAGGCGTTGAGCCGACCCAGGATGCGCTACTCCCAATTTTGATCGGATTCTTTTTGTTCCTATTAGCTTTACCAGTGTTAGCTTTGATTTGGGGTGCTCGGTCAGTTGACTTAGTCGAGATATGGAATGCCTTCCAGAAAGGTATTCCCATCGGTGAAGCACGTCTTTCACCAATAAACCTTCTTACATTTGTAGTTATCTTTACTGTCGGTTACATGGCGACACGTCTTTTGCAATCGACCCTCAGAGGCGCTGTGCTCCCCAAAACTAAGATTGAAATTGGCGCCCAAACGGCCATTACATCGGGTGTTGGGTATTTGGGTATCTTTATTGCGGCCGTTGCAGCGATTTCTAGCGCAGGAATCGATCTATCCTCTCTTGCAATTGTTGCAGGGGCACTTTCTGTGGGAATAGGTTTTGGGCTTCAAAACATAGTTTCAAATTTTGTATCAGGTATAATACTTCTGATTGAACGCCCTGTAAGTGAAGGTGACTGGATTGAAGTAGGTGGAAAGATGGGTTATGTACGTAATATTTCCGTTCGATCAACTCGTATCGAAACGTTTGATCGCAGTGATGTGATAGTACCAAATGCGGACTTGGTGTCTGGCGTTGTGACCAACTATACACGCGGTAATACTATTGGACGCTTGATAATTCCTGTTGGGGTGGCTTATGGCACAGACACCCGACATGTCACCGATATACTAAAAGAAATCGTAGAGGCTCATCCGATGGTGTTGCAAAATCCTGGGCCCTCGATTGTATTTCAAGGTTTTGGAGTAGATAGCCTTGATTTTGAAATTCGCGCGATTTTGAGAGATGTGAACTGGGTGCTCAGCGTCAAATCAGAAATTAATCACCAGATTGTGGTCAGATTCCAAGAAGAGGGTATCGAAATCCCCTTCGCACAGCGCGATATTTGGATAAGAAATCCTGAAGCTTTTAGTGGACAGGGAGGGCCATGACGCGATTATTGTTTCTTGAAGACAGCTACATGAAAGAGGCGCCGGCAGTGGTTTCGTCTCGGACCGATGAAGGTGGCATTGTTCTTAATCAAAGCCTTTTTTATGCAACTTCTGGCGGACAACCCGGTGACAGCGGTTTCTTGTTATGGTCCGGTGGTAAAACAAAAATTGAAACAACGTTTAAAGGCAAAAATGGTGAATTAATTTGTATGCCTGGTGAGAGTGAAGTTTGTCCTGATGTAGGTGTAGACGTGGTTCAAGTTCTAGATTGGTATAGACGATATCGCCATATGCGCATGCACACGGCGCTTCACCTTTTGTCTGTTGTAGTTCCACTGCCGGTAACTGGAGGAGCAATTACAGCTAAAAAAAGCCGACTAGACTTTGATATGCCCGAGGCACCAGACGACAAAGAAGTGATAAGTAATAATCTAAATACAGTAATCTCGCATGGTCTATCCATCAGTGAAACTTGGATTACGGAAGAAGAGCTTGACGCTAATCCTTCACTTGTTAAGACTTTGTCAGTTAAGCCACCTAAAGGAGCTGGTATGGTCAGATTAGTTCGAATTGGGCAGGCTGAAAATCAGATTGACCTGCAACCTTGTGGTGGAACACATGTGTTAAACACGAGTGAAATTGGGCGAGTTCGTATATCCAAAATCGAGAAGAAAGGGCGTCAAAACAGACGGCTTCACCTCATACTAGAGCAGTGAACTGAGATTTTTACAGTTTGTGCCTTTCTCCTTGCCATGCGCGCAACAAAAGCGCTACAAGCTAGTTGCATCGGACAGGTGGCCGAGTGGTCGAAGGCGCACGCCTGGAAAGTGTGTAGGCGGGAAGCCGTCTCCAGGGTTCGAATCCCTGTCTGTCCGCCATATTAATCTATTTAATATATTAGAATCAATGTGTAAGGAGATTCAAATATTTTTCGTCCCCATATTCGTCCCCATAAAATAGTTTGTTGCAGTGTTCGCGCGTGCGTGCATGCAACAGGGTCTCATGTCTGTAAACAATTAGTCGCTGATCGAACCCCTCATGTATTAAGGGCTTAAACGTAAACTCATTTAAAAGGTGGCGCTGCTGCACCTAAGGAAATTAGTTTTCACTACCTTAAGTATCTGTATTTAATAAGTATTAAGCTCTTTATGAAAAATTAAGTTCTGCGCATGCATCTGAGGCGTGTTCAGCTTGATGCAGTTGAGAAACATATGGATCAGCAAATATAGATACACATATTTCTGCACTGCGTTATCCTAAGGCAAATCATTGGAGAAACAGAATGAGAGTATTACTAGCTATCGTTGCCACACTTTTCTTTGCGAGTGGCCTTACTGCAGAAGATGCCCCTATTAAAGAATACAGCAGTGATAATCGCCTGATGATGAATGTTGTTACAGCAGGTGTTCTGGATAACGGTATGGTGATCCATACTTGGGAGTGGAATGAGACTGCCAAATCCTTGGATGCTAAATACGGTGCTTCTGAGGAAGATGGTGGTTATGCTCCGACAGGTTTAATAGCCCAAGATGTTCAAGCCAAGTATCCAGACGCAGTTATCGAGGACGCCAATGGGTATCTTACAATAGACTTACCAATGCTTGCTGATCAGGATGAACTGATAGCCAAGATGGTGATGGAGGGCGGTGCTAATACAGTTATAAGCGGTTGGTGTTTTTGGTGTTGAGAATGAAATCTTTGAAATCTATATTCATCACCGTAGCGATGTTGCTCTTTGCAAGTGGTTCCTTTGCAGAAAACATGTCCACTATTAACTATAGCACGGATAACAAGTTGCTGAGTGAAGTTAAAACTCGCATGATCTTAGAGAACGGCTTAGTTATTCATATCTGGGAATGGAACGATAAAGCTAAGGAACTTGGTTTAGACAAGCATCCTAATGCTGGTTTAATAGCTCAGGATGTAGAGCATATGTTTCCTGAAGCTGTTATCAAAGATGAGAACGGTTACCTTATGGTCGACTTACCTGTGCTAATGGACATGGATGATTTGGTCGCCAAGCTTGTACTAGAGGGTGGTGTGGCTCGGTTGGTGCAGGGTGGTGGTGTTGATGGCGAAAGCTAGCTCTTTTATAGAGTTTCTCGGTTCTATATGAATTAAAATAGTTGTTGTTACTTTAAGAACTTTTGATAGCGTTTCTTGTATGGTCTTATAAAAAATTTGGTAAAAGCCACTTTGAAATAAGATTGGTTGTTTATCTTTTAGTATTAATTTTCTCACTTTCGTTGGTTAAAGAAGGAGACTGCAAAAAATGACACGTCGCCAAGTAATATCCTTTCGGCTTCTCCTTTATATATCCATCCTTCTCGCTGCACTTTTTGTAAAGTGGGTTGCTGACGCTAACATATTTGGTCGCGGAATGGGGTCAGCAGTTATGTTTGTGTACACTGTTATCATAATTGGCGGTCTAATTATGCTGGCTCCTATGTCTTTCGTCCCCGGTTGGTATTTAAACACTTTTAGAAAAATCAAATTTTCCTCTCTTGCGTTCTTCCCACTAACCGCTTTTATACCAACCTTTTACCTATTCAAAGATTTTATAAAGAAAGACCAGAAAATAGCGCCTCCAGATAATGCAGATGCAGACTTTGATGCCGATAAATCGTTGGAAGAACCAAACAGCACGCTTTATAATCTTTCGAAGCTGGATCATAGCATCGCCGTGTTAGTGACCGGAGTGTGGGGTTTAGTCTCTTTAGCATTTACCCTTGGACTTATCGCCTTGATATGCAATTACGCCGTCGAAATGATCACATGAGACAGATGGAAGCAGATACTTAAGGGTGGGAAAATGACACTGATAAAAACGATACTAATCTCTTTAGCTACTCTAGCTTTCGTAAGCAGCGTTACTGCTGAAAACATGTCCACTGTAAACTACAGCACGGACAATAAACTGCTGAGTGAAGTCAAAACCCGCATGATCTTAGACAACGGTTTAGTTATTCACATCTGGGAGTGGAATGAGAAAGCCAAGGAACTTGGATTAGATAAGCATCCCAATGCTGGTTTGATAGCTCAGGATGTAGAGCATATGTTTCCTGACGCAGTTATCAAAGATGAGAATGGTTACCTGATGGTAGACTTACCCGTGCTGATGGACATGGATGATCTGATCGCCAAGCTGGTCCTAGAGGGCGGTGTTGCTCGGTTGGTGCAGGTTGGTGGTGGCGAGAGCTAGCTCGTACTGAAAGGTGGGAATAACCCCATGCGAACCATACTCATAACACTACTCATCATGCTTGCTGCACCAATATCTGCCCAAGACTTTCAAAAGGGATATGAAGCCGCACAAAGTGGTGATTTTGAGACTGCTTTAAAGGAATGGAAACCTCTCGCTGAGGGGGGGAACATTGTCGCGCAACACAACCTTGGTATGATGTATAGAAATGGGTGGGGCGTATCTCGGGATGGAAATGAGGCCGTAAGATGGTACAAACTTTCTGCTAAACAAGGCTACGCTGATGCGCAATTTAACCTTGGTGTGATATATCACGAGGGCAAAGCGGTTCCTCAGGATTATATAGAGGCTGCAAAATGGTACAGGCTAGCTGCCGAACAAGGTTCCGTGCTTGCGCAATACAACCTTGGCATTATGCATAGAAAGGGCCAAGGCGTCCCTAAGGATCATAGGAAGGCGGCAAAGTGGTACAAGCTAGCTGCCGAACAAGGCGATGCTGATGCACAATACAATCTTGGTGTAATGTATGAGAATGGTGAAGGCGTTCCTAAGGATTATAAAGAGGCTTTAAGGTTGTATACACTAGCTGCCAACCAAGGCAAAGTTAAGGCGCAATACAATCTTGGTGTGATATATTACGAGGGCAGAGCGGTTCCTCAGGACTATGAAGAGGCTGTAAGATGGTACACACTTGCTGCCAAACAAGGTGACGCTATGGCGCAATTCAACCTTGCTTCAATGTATGAAGATGGTCACGGCGTCTCACAGGATGATCGAGAAGCTATAAAGTTTTACACACTAGCGGCAAGACAAGGCTACGCTACGGCGCAATCCAACCTTGGTTTGATGCACTACAATGGCCAAGGTGTTCTTGCCGATCCTGTTATAGCGCACATGTGGTTCAATATAGCTGCTGCTAATGGAGCTGAAAGTGCGGGTGCAAACAGAGACATAATAGCAAAAGAGATGACATCGGAAGACATTTCAAAGGCTGAGGCCATGGCTAGAGCTTGCTTTAATAGCAACTACGAGAAATGTGGATATTAACCCCCCACAATTAAGCAGGGGGCAGCGTGGCTATCATGCCAAGCTTGAGAGAGCGTGGAGGCCTCGAGAGGCCGCGCCCTTTTCTAACCGGATCAAGCAGGCCCCGCACATTGGGCATCATCACCAAGACGGGCACACCAAGCGCATCCGCCAATTCGTCAACGCAGACAAGGCTCGCGCCCTCAGCAGTAACCATAACCATTCCTTTACGACCAGTTGCCTAAATATCTTTGGACATAAGGACACCTTGGACACCCCTTAAAGGGTGTGTCCGTGTCTGTCCGTTAATTTATGTTTGCAGACAAATCCGACATGTCCACTATTTGTCTTGTCTGTCTGCTTCATTAACTCGCCAAACATTATCATCGAAAGAACGAATGATATCCTGGTTTTCGAAAAGTGATACTTGACGGCTAAAATCCTTTTTTAAGGAGTCAGTTTTGATTGCGCTCTCTGCTCGCATGCGGAGATAAGATTTTCGCCAGTAATCAACATTTACTACATCTCTATTTTGCGGATAGTTCTCTGCATCGTAGATTCTATGGCCGTGTTTTGCGAAAGCATCTTGCAAAGCTTGTTCCGCAATTTTCGCATTACCGGTAAGGTGGTGGTTCTTACTTAAGCCCTGTAAATTTTTATCTTCAGGCTTGACAACGCAACTAGTTATCGGATCTCCATCCTGATCTAAGCCCACGTTTACGCCTGTCAGGCTGAACGCCACATTCTTACCGTTTTCATGGTCCCTCTGCTTGCGGGTAGTCGCCACACGAATATGTTTACTAGCTTTCACTTCGATTTCGGTATCTACGGCCGCTCTGAGACTAGTACTACCTCTAGCGCCTTTACTCTGATCTTTTCCCGTGTGGTGAACTACCAAAATATGACATTCAAAATGCTCCTTAAGAGCAGTAATGTTTTTGATAAACTTTCCCATATCACCAGTATCACTTTCATTCCCATCGCCAAAGCTCATGGCCAGGGTATCAACTATAATTAGCGCGAAAGACCGTCCCTCAAGAGATGTACATATGGCATCGACGTCGCCTGAGGCATGAAGATCAATCTGAATTGGAAGGAGCATCAGATTGCTTGCCATTCTTTCATACAGTTCTGATTGATTAAGCTTGATTGCTTCAATGCGTTTCGTAAAGCTCTTGCCACCTTCAGAAGCAAGGTATAGCACTTTTCCGTGCAGGACTTTATTTCCCATCCAGAGTGACCCAGATGCTATGTGAGTGGCAATATCTAGCGCGAAGAAGCTTTTTCCGCAATTACTGTCGCCGTATACGACTGATAAAGCTGTACTACTAAGCCAATCCTTGATTAGGTAGTCGTTCGAATAATTCAGGCTAAGATCTCGTGCTAGTTTTAGGTTCGAGCTGATTTCTTCAACTCGATGATTGATTATCGGATTAGCCATCTCGAGATCAAGCTCAGGCATTTCCAAGCTCACTTATCAAATAGTCATTCCAATCACCTTTAGAAGGAGGATACATTGTGGACGCTCTCCACCTCAAAACGGCTGCGCGCTCCCCCAAGCTAACAGCTGAGGCTTGCCCGACCTTGTCACCATCGGAAAGTATAATGACTGTGCCGGGTTTCTCCGGCAACTTTAGGTTTTTCATGCCGTTCGCCGATAATGCTGAAAAGAAAGTTGCGCGACGCCAGCCAAACATTCGCAAAGCTGACAGAGTATTTTCGATCCCTTCACAAATGACTAGCTTTTCACCTGATCCGCCAACATACACCGAAGCCCCACGACACGGGCCGAGCATTTTTTTGCAATTTTTACTGCCATCAGAATTTAGGAATGTTCTGTGTATACCAACAAATTTTCCCAAAAGTCGAACCGCGCAAACCACGGCAGGAAACTCATGCTTGGCATCCGCCTCGTATAGAGCCTCATGGAAGCGAATGTCTTCAGACCAGATATTCAGTTGCCTCGAGAGGTAATATTTTTCGCCTAGCGTACCCTTTAGAGGAACCGTTTGTTGCCAGATTACCCGTGCTCGTTCTGTTCGTTTATGAGGAGTATCAATCGGATTTGGCGTAACTTTATGCCAACGGAAGTCAGTGTATTGGTTATGACTGAGACCACTAGCCCTCAGTATTTCCTCAAAGCTGCAACCGGCAAAGCAGTGCAAAAGTAATTTTCCGTCTTGCGCAAAATTGATGCTTAAAGATGGTTTATTATCCTTGTGTGCTGGACAATGATCGATATAGCCATTGCCATTTCGTTTTGCTCTTGGAGAAAGCGGAAATTCCATACTAGGTTTTCCAATCCCTTGCGTGTTTTGGCAACAACTCAAGCACTGCCCTTGCTTTGGGGTCAGAGAGCAAACCTCGGCTTGAACAGACGCATATAAGTGCATCTCGGGCGGTACAGTAGCTCTCTCCCAGCCACACGCCCTTATTCAAGTATTTTGAGGAACGTTTCTGCAAAATCCACTGGATGCCGGCTTTGCAAATGATGACCCGCCAGCGCGGTTCTAGCTCAATAATTATGCCAACGTAGAAATCAGAGATCTCCCGGTGTGTGTCTCGAACGGGTATGCCTACACCTGTTGCACCTCCGGGTGTGTGGGGGGGTGTTCTGAAATGCTTCATCTATCGCGATCCTCTGCAATGCAATCGCTTTGCCAGGCGTCAATTTCTGACTGTAACCAGGCCACTGCGCGGTCGCCTATCTTGATTGGTTTAGGGAAGGATCCGGCTTTTACTCTGTCGTAGATTGTTGATCTCGATAGACCGGTCAATTTTTCTATTTGAGCTCGTCTTAAGAATTTTTCTGCCATGTAATGCCTCACATGCTCGAGTTAAGTCCAAGCGGAATTGCTTGTGTTTTAACAATACAACGAGGTCTTACGAATCACCAAATCTCGAGGCATATGTGAAAACAAACATTTTTACACCAAGTTAAATAATATATCTAAGAATATGATTTAAAACACATAATTGAAATTCAATTAAGCGAAAGATTTTAAACTATGGACTTACACTGATAAAATTTAGTGATACGCTCTTTCCTGCAAACGCTTCTCTCGCCGTTTTCTTACGCTAAGTGTGCCAACCATATCACCACGGTTCCATAAGCCGTTATATTTGCTTCCACTCGGAAAAGAAACTTTCATATAGCCGTGTGGTTTCAGTCCCAGAAGATTACCTTCCCACATAGCTCCTTGATGATCTAATTGAGTGGCATTGAAAACATTTTCATTTTCGAACCATTTTCCTTGAATGTACTCACCTGAACTGAAAGTCAGCCGACCGTTTCCTTGTCTTTTGAAATCTAGAAGTCCGCCCTTGTAAACCGATCCATCATCGTATTTCATTATTGCCTCAACAGGTTCATCGCTGATGGGAAGTGGCCCCAAATATGTCCATTTCTTGCTGGTGATTTCAACTGTTCCTTCAAGTTTTCCAACCACCCATTTTCCTGACAGTTCTAATCCGGTCTGAACATCCCAAAGTTTTCCATACCCATGCCTCAGACTGTCCTTTACGCTGCCTTCATATGTGTTTCCGGTCTTATAACGAATGAAGGCATCTCCATGGGGATGCCCTCTCCACCAATAACCATGATATTCATAGCCATTTGGTGAAATCAGCCTGCCAAACCCATGTTTGCTTCCCGCATGGAAATTTCCTTCATATATGGATCCGCTTTTGTACTTTAGCTGTCCAAATCCATGAAATCGTCCGCCACGCCACGTACCCCTATAATCAAGAGTATTAGAGTAATTAACCCATACCCATTTGCCGAATAAATTTCGGAAAAGAGATTTCATGCTTCCGCTCGTTTGGTGTCACCTCTTCACTGGAGGCGATTCTTTCGTTCCTGAATGGTGATGAAAAAAAAAATAGTATCAATCGCGATGTTTCAATTAAGCGGCTTAACGCCGATACCCGTGTCACATGTTGAGGCTTAATTGTTGGTTGATCCGAAAATAGCATTGAAATTTATTGTTCAGAAGTAGGTATCGTTCCGGCCGCGGAAGCTATTCTTTCGGTTCAATATCTTCCTGAACTTTTTTGGAATCTTTTCTACGTTTTTGACTCTTCTCTTCAAAAGCCAGCAATACGAAAGAGACCTATGCCTTACGCATCAGAACCAAACTTAGATTTCATAGCAAAAAATGTGGTTCCCCACTATTTATATAAAGGGGATTGGTTGTCACCCCTTTTACTACACTCCGAGGAAATCGGTTTATGCCCCGATCTATACTGCGGTACATGTAGTGCGCGTGACTTTAAGAACACCTTGAGAATGGTTTGGTATTCTAATCTGAACCTAAGTTCACAAAAGCTGTTGAGCCTAGTCGAACATTCTTCACAACAGATTATTGATGATGAAGTTGACCTTTTAATTGATGGGTTGGGTCGGATTAATTTGATGCAGAAATCTGCAAACAAATTTAAGGTTTTTAGAAACGTCTTTGGCGTTCTTGATGGACGGTTTATTGGCGACCATTTTCCAAATGATTTCCATAATAACCGTCTACGCCAACTAATTTATTTTGTTTGGAAAGAAACACTCCAAACAAGCCGGAGGATTTGGGGGGGCGATTACGAGTTACTAAATAGGCGTTGGTTAGGAACCCTTGTCAGTGAAGAGTTTTTAAAGATGCAGCAACATTATGCAGCTAAACGGGCACGGATTAATAAAGTAAAGCTTGAGGGCACCAAAAAGGTTCAAAAAGTTCGTCGGTTCTCAATAGAAAAAGCATGGAAAATAAAAGATAAAAATTTAACCAAGGCAAAAAACATTCAGTCCAAAATTATGCAAGAATTTTTCGTTCAATTGATACATAAAAATTTGGATTTTAATTCAATCTCAAAAAAGTTTTCAATACTCTCTAATGTAGATGAAGGAGTAATTCGGGATCTGCTTTACCTCTATCTGAAAAGCCATGTCAAATTAATGGAATCGTATACTAAGGCTTTTGCAGTTTTGGTGGATTTTGAAAATAAAGCCATTCAACGCGATGTGATACAATTAGTTTTGCAGAATATTACTGGGGCTGAGGCGGAACAAATAGACCTGATGTTAAGCAAGATTGAGAATTAGGTTTTTGTTTGTGGTTATTGGAGGCATTGTTTGAATAATGGCATTTTTAAATAGCAAACAAAGCAGATTTATTTTTCGTCAGCACGTTGATCACGAGATTTCTGATGAAGGCAAAATTCTAATGTACAAATTAATTCAAAACAGGAAAAGTAATGGCGGATTGCTTGTTCATTTGGGAGAGGCTGATCTTGAAACTAAATTTAAAGCTTTAGGATTTAGGGGCGAAGATCACGACACACCGGACTTTTTCTATGTGTACAACGATTTTCTAACAGGACCCTACACCAAGTGGCATACAATTCCGGACTGGCTTGATCAATTCGCTCTTAGCCGACTTGATGAAAATACAATCCACACCGATAAGAATTTGTATGCATGGCGTTTGAAAGGTAGCAAACACGATACTGTCGTGCATTGGAAAGGTCACAGGCTTCATAAAGGTTACGATGTTGATTGGAAGCCCTTTCGTGGGAGGCGAGGCAAAGGCAAGATAAAAGCGGTACTTGGGGACATGACCGAGGCTAAGACAAGAGCAATCGCAATCACCACAGATCAAAATCTAACCCCTGTCACGGCTATTTCAAAGCTTATACATGAACTTGCTGGCCCGAGGTTAGCAAGGCATTGCAGGGAAATTGCCAGGTTTGAAATAGTTAAAGCCGCAAGCACTCCCGGCTATAACTTAGAAGACCAACGTTATTCAAAAAAATGGGCAAATCCATCTGGTGATTCAAGACATGCTGGGTGGGCTTTGGACAGTGACTATTTAACATTAATCCATTCAAAGGCTTTTAGTTTCAGATCTTTGGAGGAACTGTCGACCGCGATTGAGGAAATGAGGCTAATGCTAAGTGCCATTTTTTGGGAGGCACGAGAAAATGCCGTTTATAGTTTAGCAATCCCGTTCGACATATTTGGCGAGATCCATCTTGAACCATTTTACTTAGCAAATTTATTGATTTTATTCATAAGTGAACTTCAGCGCGGAATTGATGTTGAGATTTGGTGCTTAGAGGAAGAAATTCTTGCGGCAGTTCACTCTGTCATGCGGCAAACATAAAAAATGAATTTGATGATTAAGATTTAAAAAATATTGCTTCTCGATCTTTAATTTTTTTTGAGACTTTTACTTTATGATAAAAAGTCAACCAGCCAGCATATCTGCTTGGCTTCATCCACCGCCAACGAAAAATCATCTGAACCGAATTCATCAGTCGCCAGTACTCCACCTACCGTTTTGAAATTTACGTTAACAGATTGCGAAAGCTTCAAGATATTTATTAAATCCACATCGTTTTCTCTATCGGGCCAGACATAGTCTTCTGATACCAGAGGCAATCTGAACTCTCCTTTTTCGGTGTCCAGCACGCTTCATACTTTTCACTTTGAAAAACCGACCAATTTTGAAAAGTGGTAATGAGTTTGCCCATTTCGAGTGTGCTTTGAGATCGAAGCGTTCACCTACAACCCGCGTAAACTCGGCTCATGGAGAGTGGCAAGCAGCAGAGAAAAAGGAAAACTCTTGAGTATTACCAACGCATTCTGAGCAGCTAGTTTCTTAAGCGATAAATTTAAAGTTATAATTTTTAAGATCACTGTCCCTATGCACTAAAGGTGGTTCTTGTTCACCAACCAATTACTTGCAGTATTCATGTTATTGGCGTGTTCTCAATAAAATAATCAAAATAAATCAGAAGTTTTAAAAATAACTTTAAATTTTTAGAATCGTTTCAGCGATTTTGACTCTTCCTTTTGAAAGCCACAAAAAAGGAGGGCAAAAAAGTGAAACATTTTTCTCAGAATTCAATTAAGCATGCTGAAATAGTCTTTGCTGTCAAAGAAGAACTGAAATCATTTATCTCGAACAGTAAGATTGGTGAGGCAGATCTTTACAAACTCGCCGATGAAATAACTAGTTCGTACCTGACCCATAGAGAAACCGATAAACATCGCGTGCCGGCCGAACGCCGTGATTACCGAAATTTTGATTTGGATGTTGCCTTCGAAAAGCATCAGCATGCCATTTTTTCCAACGAGTTGCCTCGCATTAAGGATGATGACGCGGTTGAGGAGCTTAATTTTTCTTCTGGTGTCCTGAATTTAATCCCAAGTGAAGGTGTCTTTTGCTATGCATAGTTTTTCTAGTCGCGATGCTCTCATCGAGCATATGAATGATGGCAATTCCGTATCTCTACTGGAAGCCATGCTTCTCTTTGGAGTGCAAAGTCCGAGTGCAGAATTCAATCGAATGAGAAAAGAAGGATATATTCTGGGTCATCGGCGAGTTCCGATGGCTAAGGTCATGGTCAGATTGAACCAATTTGCAAAATGTGAGCCTCCGAAGGCACTTCCTCAGAGAGAAATCCTTATGTCGGAGTATTGGGTGAAGAAATGAGTAGAACTTTTTCATCTAAACAACGGTTATACGCCAGGATAATTTCCGGCAACTTGTGTGAGAGTTGTTCTGCTGTTTTAGATAACCAATTTCACGCCGACCACATTTTTCCCTTTAAATTGGGTGGCAAGACAATCTTACGAAACTGCCAAGCTCTTTGCCCAAAGTGCAATCGAAAGAAATCTGATCAAGTTCTCAACGAAGAAAGCTGATCTTTAAACTTTAAATTAATAGGAATTTACTATGGCATCACTACGTCCATGGCAGGCTAGTTGCGTCCAAAAATCTTTAGATTGGTACGCGAACGGAAATAAACATTTTTTGGTTAATGCGGCACCAGGCGCCGGTAAAACAATTGCTGCGTGCGTGATTGCGGAAAAGCTTTTTGCAGTTGGACTTATCGATGCTGTTATTGTTATAGCTCCCCGAAAGGCGGTCGTTGATCAGTGGGTAAGCGAATTTAAGGTTATAACTGGCCGGAGCATGCTTAAAATCACAGCTGCAGATCAAGAACCTGAAGATTACGGAACCGATTATGCAGCGACTTGGAGCGCTATACAGGGGTTACTTCCGGCGTTTAAGGTAATTTGCGACCGTAAGAAAACTTTAGTGATATGCGATGAACATCACCACGCGGCAATTGAAGCTGCATGGGGGCGTGGTGCTTCTGGGGCCTTTAATTCTGCAGATTTCGTATTAGTACTCACGGGAACACCAATTCGCTCAGACGGTAAAGATTCAGTTTGGCTGGCCTTCAACGAGCGTGGTGAAATCGATCATCCGCAAGAGGGAACGTACACCATTTCCTATGGTGAGGCAGTTGATTTTGGATATTGTAGACCGATCACCTTTCATAGACATGAGGGCCATTTCGCCGTGTCTTTGGGAGATGATGGTGCTGAAGACGTAACCGTTAGTAGCAAAGGTCAATCAGAGCTACCAGGTAATCTAAAGGATCTAAAATCCCTCAAGAAAGCGCTGGATTTTTACAGGCTCGTTTGTACGCCCGCCGTGGACCCTTCAGGACGAGCGCAGATCAAATCTTATCATGGATCCATGATCCAGTGGGGGTCGGAAAAGCTTGATGATATCATTTGTGAAATGCCACATGCTGGAGGACTTGTGATAGCACCTAATATTAAATTTGCCGAATATATGGCGGATTTAATTGAGCAGATTGAAGGTGAAAAGCCAAACATTGTGCACACAGATGTTCCCAATCCGGAGGCTAGGATTGAAGCGTTCAGAAAAAGTAAAAAACGCTGGATTGTTTCCGTTGGCATGATTTCTGAAGGGGTAGATATTCCTCGCCTTCGAATTCTTGTCTATCTCCCAAATGCTCAAACTGAATTAACGTTTCGCCAAGCGATGGGTCGTGTGGTCAGAAATGCTCATGAAAAAGATACAACTCGCGCTTACGTTGTGATGCCAACGCACCCAAAATTTGAAAAATTTGCGATCAACGTTGAAGATGAAATGTCAGTAACTGCAAAAGCGCCTAAGCCCAAACCGACTACAAAAATTTGCCCCGTATGTGCAATGGAGTGTGAGCGCAGCGCAGAAATTTGCAATTGCGGCCATCAGTTCTCTAAGACTACAGGTGTTCAGAAATCCTGCCCGGCTTGCGAAGGTCTTAATTCACCAACTGCAAAATCCTGCATGCATTGCGGGGAAAGGTTTCAAGACGCATTTTGCGTAACTTTAAAGCAGGCGCTTCGGGTTGGTGCAATTACACGAGGATTAGAATTATCCGAAGATGAGGTCAAAGAGGCTGAGCGTATAGCGCGCGATGTGCGAGGTGCAATCCTCGCTTCCGGTGACCAATTGCTGATCAACATGCTCCAAGTGCTTCCTAAAGAGTCGTTTGGACGGGTGAAGACAATAATCGAAAATATCTAACCAAAAAAGGAAAATGCATGAAAAACTTATTAAAAATGCTCTTATGTTTTGTAGCAACCTCGAGTCCGGTATACGCAGAAGAAGGTAAGTTTGTAATTTCTGGTGATACCTTGTTCTACAGCACAGATCTAGAAGGCCTGCGACAAAGTTACATTTCCATCGAAGATATAGAGAATTTTCGTGAAATTCTTTATCAAAACCCGGAGGTCAAAAAGGTTAACTTGAGTTCTCATGGTGGAATTATGGGGGCTGGAATTGAAATAGGGCGCATCATCAAAGACTTTGGAGTTGAGACGATAGTTACGAAGGAGTGTTCAAGTGCTTGTACTTTTATATTTGTAGCTGGTGCAGGCCGTACTTTAGCGCCAGGTGCTTTGTTGGGGTTCCATCGTCCAAGTTGGGATCTCGAAAAAATTGCGATTTACTACAAACAGAACAAAGCGGACTACGGATGGGTTAATGAATTTTCATTTGCTTCTTGGGTTCAAGGTGACACATTTTATGAGGCAGGAAGGCTCTTTCAGGTATTTGGAGAGGCTGGTGTGGAGTTGGAGTTTATAATTCAAACACTGCAATATTCGGGCGATCAAATGTGGTACCCATCTCGAAACGAGTTGCTCGGTTCTGGCGTCCTTGAGATGACAGAAGACGAAAAGCAGGCGATTGTTAGGCCCCGTGCGCGGCCAATTTTAGAACCTGGAGCTGAGTTGGTTGGAAATATAGAGCTAAGCAGTATGGATCTTAAGTAGGGAAAAAATTAAAAGCCAGGCGATAGCCTGGCTTTTTAACAGTTATTTCATCCTAAAATGGGGATTATTTTAGTATATCGACTTGGAACTCCTTTAGAAAAGAAAACCAAATCAAATCTAACAAAAGTATCATCTGGGTCCAAAGTAATTAAGCTTTTCTCAGGAAACTGCACCATAGTATTTCCCCCAACTGGCACCTGGTCCCAGTAAGCATTATTCCCCATCCCCAGGGTGTTGGCATCAGGATTGGTTGTTGAATTTATAAATATTGATAGGTTCCCGGCAGCGGAAGTAAATATATTCAACTTAAAAGGTTCCCCAGCAAAAATTAGGCCTGGGAAAACGCTTAAAATTTCGATGGATATTCCGGTAGTCTTATCTTCTAACCGTTCTGCTAAAGCCCCACTTCGTAACACGTTCTCTTGTTCTTGGGACAAGAGCGTTTGCGACTGCGTTAGAGAAGGAATTAGTTGGGGTTGTACAATTTCTTGGTTTTGTTCTTTGTTTTTAAATGTCTCCATTAGTGTAGGGGATAACACTAAACCAACTATAAAAACTGCAGCAAGCTGCGGCGCTTGGTATGCGTATTGTTGTAGCTTTTGTCGGAATGTAATTACATTGTCTTCATTTATATTCTGCTCAACTAATCTTCTTATTTCCTCAGTAACGTCTTTAGGTGTTTCCATATGGTCTTTGTCGAATAAAATATTTGTGAAAGCTTTTGCATCCAAAATTTTATCATATCGTTCTCTAGTATCAGCATCAGTTTTGAGAGAATTATTGATAGCTTCAGTATGCTTCAAACCAAGATCATCACCATCAGCGTAGCGGTTCAGATACACATCATTGTTAAAATCCTCTGGGATTTCGTTATTTGAATTCATTCATTTATCCCAAAATATTTTTTTATGCCTAAGAGTATCAAAGTTGTTCGATCAATTTTTTCTTTGCTTAATTTGGAAACAAGAGACGTACGACAACGGGAGAGTTGTCCCGCAACACCGTTTTTAGTAGTGTTTAGGCGTTCTGCTATTTCAGTGTATGTATATCCATTGTCCTGTAACTTAAGTAATTTTTTGCACGGTCCACTGAGTTTTGAGAACGCCTGTTCAATCCTTTGTCTCAATCCTGGCTCTGGTTCTGGTTCAATCTGATTGCCATCAATTAAAATTCTGTATTCTTCGGAAAAGGTCTCGTTCATTTTCTTATTTTTCTGCCGTTTCCACTCGAGATATTTATTTTTTATTATAGTAATTAGATAGGCTTTAAGGTTGTCTGGTATTTTTTTATTACGCCTGTAATATTCGAAAAATGCGGCTATAGACTCCATCACACAGTCTTGTGCTATCTCTTTGGGATTATCAAACTGGTGCTTAATCGCTTGGCTTATAGAAAAAGCAATTAAATTTGGGTAAATTTCCAACAATTCTTTATGGATTTGTGACTTTTCCATACCACCTTAAAAGTCTTTTATCTCTTGGGACAATAGTTAATGTCCTTTAAATTAGACCATAATAGCTGGCACATTTCCAGTGCCAGCTTTTATTAATAAAAAAATAATATTTCTACCTTTTCCCTTCTTCGATTTTACGCCTTAGATAGCTTGGTAGTGTTTTTTCGTTTTTATCAGAGCCAGCCCAGTCGGGCTCACAAGTTGGTATAATTCGCTGACTGTATGCAATACTTTTAAAGTGTGCTTCCTTAGTGAATGCTTCTTTTTGCTGCTGGCATGCATAGTTACGCAATTTGTCAGTTGAGGCACTAATCCACTTGTTCACCCGTCCAAGTTCATCAAGTTTTTCGAGTGAGCACTGTACGATGTCCCAATTTTCATTCATAGCCGCGTTGTAAGCTTTTATTTGCTCGGCAGCTGCCAGAAGTTCGAATTTACGCATTGAGACCTTTTCATTTGCCTGCAGCTGCTGCCAAGCGTTATTATCCAGTACCGGCAAATGAAAGGGAACAGCTATTTCGGCCCAGTGGTTTTGCTCTACATCTCTGGCGCCTAGATCAGCAGTAAACAATTTTATTTGCCCATCTTTGATGTACTGGTCGTCCAGTTGATCGATATGGACACGTATCAGCGCCCACACCTCCCCGCCAGATGCAAGATCGGGTAACATGTATTTTCCGTTTCCTTGCTTAAGATAGTTGTTTAGGACTTCAATCTTGAAATCGTATTGAGTTGTGATTCCAAGACTGACGTTATTAGCTATGATTGACCGAATGAGTTCCAATTCTTCTAGAAACGGGTTCATTAAGTCTTCCGCATTGTGTCCATAATATGATTTTCCACCGCCGGCGGCCGCCATTGCAGTCATTAATTGTTCGTTGAAGGAATGTCCTATGCCGTAAGTAGAAGTTTTAATTCCTCGTTTGTAAGCGTCATTGACATATCTACCAATTGCAGAAAACTCGGTAAGGCCCCGGTTGGCCATGCCATCTGACAGCAATATAATACGGCTATGTCTATTGGCAGATGGTTCTATGGCGAATTCTTTACATGTCGTATTCCAGCCAAGGAATATATCAGTGGTTCCGCCCGAGAATATTTTAGCTAGATTAGAGGCGATTTTTTCACGGTCAGAAATATTTTGCCTTGAGAGGACAATACTAGCTGCATCATCGTAAGCAATAATTGCTAAGCTGTCATCCTTTGCCATTTGATCGACTATTCTAGACACGCAACTTTTTACTTGATCCAAAGGTCGACCTTCCATTGATCCAGATCGGTCAATGGTGATGCCTAAATCAAGTGGAATATTTTTTGAGGGAAGGTAAGTCTCTTCACTAGACGTTGATATAGTTGCCAGAACCTCGATGGTATTAGAAGAATTTTTTAGCAAACCGTTTTTGATTGGAATTAGGTTAAGTTTAAGCATATGTGTCCTTATTTCATGAGTTACTTGACCCACTAGGGGCCAAGAAAAGTTTTGAAGTTTTTGATGGTATTTTCAGCGATGTGCTTATTGATTTGACTTCATTGGCCCCATTCTACCTCCAGTTTTTTATCAGCACGTAAGGAAGAGTGAACATTTCAAAAAAGATTCTAAAAAATCTGGATTTTCTGATAAAGAGGGTGATAATTTCTCAAGTACCTATGGATCATATGATTAAATCAAAAATTATCTCGTTTTCAATTTGGTTACTGATCCTGATCCCAGCGACAGGCACAGCACAAGAAGCAAACGATGTAGTTGAAAAATTTGTTCAGAAAGTATCTTCCGGCAATTTTTCAAATTTTGAAAATGATTTAGATACTTTATTGTCTATAAATTTAGATAATGAAGCTCGGCAAGCTATCGCGTTCGCAGAATTAGATAGGCTCGCGATTATGGGAGAAGTCGAGCGATATCGTTCACTATATCGAAAATACATGGAAGCAGGTTTAGTAACCGGTAGAATCACGGAAAACAAAGGTTACGGAAATTTGCAATTAGGTTACGCAGCAAAATTCACGGAAGACTATGACCATGCTCGGTCAATTTTCCTTCATATATTTGCTAAAGAAGAAAACCAACTTTGGATAAGATGTAGGGCAGCTTTAGAGTTAGGTCAGATGCTAATTGGTCCTGCAGAGCATAATAAAAAATTTGTGCTTGAAATTCTTGAGATGTCTAAAGTTTGCCCAGAGGAACGTTTGATTAATACAATTTTTTTCCAAGGTTTATACTCGGAAAAAATTGCTGATTTTGGCACTGAGGAAGTCAGCTTTTGGGGTATCTTCCATGGCATTACGAAAAATACGGAGTTTTCAGTTTCTGATCGAATTGGGCTTGGAACCTTAGCTCAATCATATTTCTTTTTTGAGGGACAACCAACTATCGCACTTACGTATTCTTTAGAGGTGCTTCAGTTGCTTAAAGATCATGGATACGAAGGAACCGCTTTTGAAGTTATACAATATTTTAATGTTTCCATTTCATTGAATGAACTTGGATATAAAGAGAAAGGCTTAGACTTCTTTAAAGTTGGCGCTCGTAAATTTAAAGCTATTCAACGTGAAACTTCCCATGATTGGTTAATGTGGGTCTCTTATATTCAAGCCCACACTGGCGACCCTTCCGATTTGATAGAAATAGCTACAGAACTTGGTTCCTGGGTAGAAGCTTGGGATGAAGAAAGTTTTCACCTTTATTTTGACAAGATCGCAGCAAATTTTATTCTTATGAGCACTTATGGCCTTCCATCTGAGATTATTTCGACAGCCATGGAAAGCCTAAATGACCTGCTCAATGAAAATGAACTGTCATTTAATGCGCAATTCCAAATTGATCTATTTATGGCTTTTAATAAAAAAGGTTTTTCAGAAAAACTGGAATTATACCAAAGCGCCTTGAAGAAAACTGGTGATCTTGCCCACATTTACCCTGGCGCAAAAACACTTTGGAGTGCTATAATAAACCACCTTCTCGCTGACCTTTATATCTACGATAGTAGGGGGTCTGCTAGCGATGTAAGTAAAGCATTGTATCATGCCGAAGCCGCTGCAGAACAATTTAAATTGGCTATCGAATTAGATAGCGAAAGGCGATTATTGGAAGCCTTGGATAATGGTAAAATTAATGTTTTAGATTCTTGGTTTTTAGCTCTCGTTGATTATCAAATCAAAAATGAAATAACTGATCAGTCTCTGGACCTAGATTATTTCAGAGCAATGACGACCTCCCGTTACAATAGTATCCGACGCGCGTTCTCTGAGAATGTTAAGCGAATTCCAAAATCACTTAGGTCAGAACTTGATGAAAATTGGATAAATGGGATGTCCAATGCGATCAAAAGCAGGCAGAAACTTGATTATTCAATTTTCTTGGCGCGCCAAAGTTTACTTCGTAAAATTGATGTAAATTCATTTGATTTGAAAGACATTACTGACGAAATATATACCATACGAAATACTTCAGAAACCTTGAGGCGCATTGACCGAGAATTCCCAAAAATATTTTCAAATTTAACTACTGCCTTCCAGCAGAGAAACATAGAAAACTTTGCAATTATGGATCGCTTGACCCCTTGGGATACCGCTTATTTGGTTATGCAGCCCGTAAATGAGCAATATGTTTTCACTGTGATTGGCCAGGCATTTCAGGGCAATGGCTTGCATTGGGTCGATAAGCAGAAAATTGATTTACTTAGTGATAAACTACTGAAAAATATGAAAACCTCTAACATGACACCACGTCTGGAAGACTATGATTTTGAAAGCGCTTACCATCTTTTCGAATTAGTTTTTGATAGAGACTTGTTGAAATTTTTAGATGTATTCGGAACTAAAAAGTTAGTTTTCTTTGGAATTGGTGCGCTTGAAAATTTTCCTTTAGAGGTTCTAGTCTCAAGGCGGCCTACAGAAAAGGACATAGCCGCGAACACAATTTCTTGGCTGGATAAAAAATTCGAAATTTACTATGATTTTGATATTTCGCAGGCTCTCGAAAAAGAAAATTATAGGCTTACGCGGACGCAACCCGTACAACTCCAGAATAAGAAGTTTTTGGGAGTAGGGGCTCCCGAGCTTTCCGAAACTTATGCTATGGCTCGAGATATAAACTTTATACCAAATTCTTCGCTAGCGCCGCCGATAAAAGAATACATAAAGACACTACCGTCTCTTCCTGAGGCAAGGGCGGAAATTTCTTTGGCCTCACGAGTTTTTAATGACGGTAACACAACAATAGTTACTGGAAATCAGGCGACTGAAGGGTCCTTTAAGCAGCTGGATTTGTCTAAATTTGATGTGATAATGTTTTCAACCCATACTTTAGCTGCAAACGAGCATCCAGATTCAGATGAGCCCGGATTGGTATTCACTCCCTCAGAAATAGAAGAAGAAGATGCTATACTGACAGCCCGAGAAATAATGAACTTGGACCTAAATGCTGAAATTGTTTTCTTAAATGCCTGCAATACTGCAAATTACACTGGCCTTGGTAATAATGGAGGCTTTAAACTCAGTGCTTCTTTTTTGATAGCGGGCGCTCGTTCTGTAATGGTCAGCCACTGGCCAATTTTAGACAAGTCCACGAGAGAGCTAAATGATCAAATTTTTAAAACAATATCTGAACAACCCTCCATTAGCTACACTCGAGCACTTGACAATGCGCGCAAGAAAATAAGAACTCGCCCAGCTACCGCACATCCATTTTACTGGGGTGCTTTTAAAATCTATGAACCCTTCTCAGTCGATGTTTTTAAAGAAATTTATTTGGATGACCAATAAGCTAGGCGTATATCTATAAAATACCTAGGAACCAATACCATTCCTGCATAAGTCTTGCGCGTTCTTCAAGAAGATCCGCCCTATAATAAGCATGCTCTACCGCGGATCCGAACTTGTGAGCCAACTGTAGCTCTGCAGCTTCGCGAGATTTGCCCTGTTCTGCCACCCAATCCCGGAAGGTAGAACGTAGGCCGTGGGGAACGGCGGGGCGTCCAGATCTTTGATCGACAAAGCATCCATCCTCAGAGCCTTGTATTCGCTTCATGAGTGCTGACAAGGTCATATCAGATAACATCTTTCCCGATGCAGCTGTAAACACTAGACCATCTCTCGACCCGGTAGCTTCAAGAAGCTCTCGCATTGGTTTGATGATTGGAAATCTGTGCTCAACCTTCGCTTTCATTCGGTTTGCAGGAATAGTCCAAATTCCGAAAAACCCTCTCTTTATTACTTCACGTTCTTCGAACAGATGTATTTCATCCCAATGCATGCCCCGTATTTCACCTGACCGTGCTGCTGTAAGAGTAAGCATCATTAATGCGTTGCGACCCTGTCCGTCCCTGGCAGTGACCTTCCTCCACCAGCGCTGGGTATCCTTAAGCTGCAGGGCAGGGTGGTGCTTCACCTCCGTGGTCTTAGACTTTGAGGGTAATAATGCGTTTAAGTTTCCTGACCAGGCCGCAGGGTTAGGGGCCGACATATAGTTCTTTGCAATAGCGTAATTGAGAACAGCTTCAATCCGGCCACGCGTTCGGCTGGCTGTTTCAGCAATCCGCTCCCAAATTGGCTCCAATGTTCTTAGCACATCATCGGTAGTAATCTTATTTACCGGCATCTTTCCTATTATAGGGTAGGCGTACTGCTCCAGTGTTGATGCCCACTGTGCTTTATGCTTACCGTTGGATAACTCTTTTTGTTTTATACGAAGGAATTCCTCTGCAACTTTTACAAAAGTTGGAATAACCAAAAGTTTTGCTTTCTTCATTCTAGGGTCTTCACCTTTGGCTGCTTGTATTCTGTTCTCTGCTGCCATTTTGCGGGCTTCTGCCAGGGTGGTCGTAGGATAGCCACCAAGTCCAATATCAATATACTTACCGTTCAACCGCACCCGTTGGACAAAAGCTTTTGACCCTGTGTTCCGAACATGCAGTTGAAGTCCCAAGCCGCCATTATCGTAATAGCGACCTTGCCTGAGGCTCTTGTTTAGAAACTGTGCCGTGAGCTTCTGAGTGGCCATTCGTATTCGTCCCTATATCCGTCCCCATAAATCCAGAGGAATATACTGGAATTATATGGTATGGATTGGACCAATGTAAGGGTTTATATATTGAAAAAGCGCAATAAAATAAGTTTTATCAGAATATTATGGAATAAACATTATACGGACTGTCTGTCCGCCATTTTTTAAAATTAAAATGCTATATTTCAATTAGATAAGGTTTTGATCAATTAAATTGTAGCCATTTTGTAGCCATTCTAGCCCAAATATCCTGAGATCTTATGAACTTCACATAACTCAACGGAACGTTATTCTGAGGTAAATTGCTGGAGGGCATTATGCGTGTAGCCACTGTGTACATGACAGTTTTTTTCTGATAAAGCAGCTTTAAAAGAGATTTCAGAGTATTATCAAAAACATGGGAAAACAGCCTATCCCGAAGCGGAAGCTCTGATCTTTGTTCAAGTAAGCCCTACGTCAGGCATGGGTATTGCAATTTGGCATTCTGAAGAAATAAGAGAAAAAGAAGGTTTGGCGCAAAGAGCAGCTTTTACTGAAAGGTTTGGCGCCAGCATTAAAGAACATGTGCCGTATTGGGGTGAAGTTCTTGTAAAGCAGATCAAATAAATCTTACTGTTATTGGCATCCTACTTACCCCAAACGCCCGTAAAGCTGCTAGGCAAAAGTCAAGCTCTTCACATATCTTCAAAGGGCGTTATTCTGGCTTAAATCACTGGAGAGTTGAAATGCAGCCAAAGACAACCCTGACAATCGTATCTGCAATAGGATTAATCTTTTCATTGGTAATGTTTTTAGCTCCTGAATTCGTTACTCGCGAGCAATTCCCAAATGCAGAGGGCCAAGGTTTTGTGGATCTTGTTACTCTTCGCTACGCTATAGCAAGCCTAATATTAGCTTTGGTTATAATAAGTTTCCACTTGCGAAATATGGCAGAACTTGCTCTTCAAATACTTGTAATGAGGGGTTATGCCCTCGCTTTCAGCGTTATTTGTATCACCAACATAGTTCTACAAATTTCTGGCAAAATATCGGCGATCCCACCAACTATCGCCACTGGCATTATAGCCTTGCTATCTTTTGCCTCATGGCGCGGTTTACTTAATCGCGACAATGACCGTTTGACTTAATCTCATAGCCCTATGCGCACCATACTCATAGCATTAATGATGACGCTTGCTACGAAGTCAGAATGAAAGTTGGAGTATGGAACTCATAACGGACAGGCTTGTAATTAATAAATTTACTGAAAGTGACAAAGAGCCTTGGTGGCAAATAGAGAAGAATTTCGAGGTTAGAAAATATATTAATCAAAAACCTTTGAGCCGTGTTGAGGCGGCTAATTATGTTAGTGCTGCTATAGAGAGTTATGTTATCAATGGCTATGGGCGTTACGCGGTCAGAGATATAGCCAATTTAAAATTGATTGGGATGTGTGGCTTCCTTCTAGATGAAATGGGCATAGATTTTGGGTATCGATATTGTCCAAATTCATGGGGCAAAGGTATTGCCTATGAAGCTGCCAAAGAAGTTTTTCAATTTGGGACAAAAACATTGGGTTTAAGCCCCATTGTTGCTGGTGTTCATCCAAAGAACGTTGCGTCTGAAAAAATCCTGAAAAAACTGGGATTTCAGTTTAAAAGCAAGGTCAATTTTATGGATCAAAAGTTTTTAAAATATGAGTTTCACTGATTTTATAATTCAAGATACTCTGAAGCCCTATCCAACCGCTCCTCTGCATCCCTGGCTTGTTTCTTCTGTCTGATAATGCGTTGGACCCCACCCGCTCCAATAACTGCGAGTTGACAGTTAAAGCGTCTACGAACGGATGGGGCTTTGCTAGGGCAAACCGTGGGATGGAAGAAGATACGCCCGCTAAACCCCCAGCCAATTTAAACATTCTATAATTTTTGACGTACTTTTAAATGAAAGCTTACTTTCATTTTTTCCTTCCTGACGACTTGCCGCGGGCTGTTATTTAACGCCCCGCGGTTATCTTTTTGGCAATCAGTTTAATAGCGCAGAACGCTAACGTATGACAGATTGCTAAATCCGCCATCTGGCTTTGCGGGATTAAGACTTTTTCAAAATGTGTTTCTTTTCAAAATTGATGTTGTGAGTGAATGCGATTTTCAAACTGCCTCTGAGTTTCATCTGCTTAGCGGTTAATACTTTGACAAATTCCACTCCTCATAACAATGGGATATCATAACATGATCGGCAGATAATTGGATCGCTCGGTGGTCTGGAAATGTCTTGAAATTTCTGCCTGAATAAAATACGAATGAGTAAGGCATTTAATCACCAACTTGTGCGCCTTGGCACCCCGCCTAAAGCATTAAAGCGGAGGGACATAGCACGTCTACTAAGCACACTTCCTTTATACCGATGGCACCAGGTTTACGTCCTCAGCAGCGATTGTATGAGGTTGTCACCTTGCCAGACTTACCAAAAGGTCTTGATCCAAAAATAGAATTCGATCAGCCACTTTTGAAAAACCACCTACGATTTCCCCGCGAAAACTCACCTATTTATTTAGCGTCGAATGGGCTTGGTCACCGACAAATAACC
>CACPHA010000002.1 GCA_902633655.1 Paracoccaceae bacterium | reverse complement strand
ACTGTACCAAAATCTGACATGACTTCCATCAATACAAGTGCCAAACCTGCTGCGATTGCCGGACGAGCCAAGGGAAGACAAATATTCCAAAATGCATTCCTGTTGGAAAGTGCCGCCACCTCATAAAAACTGGTAGGAACTTTTTGAAAAGCCGTCCGTGAAAGAAGATAAACGTATGGATAAAGTACAGACGAGAGAACAAATATTGCGCCACCCATTGAGCGAATTTCCGGAAAGTAATAATCACTGGCCGATTTCCAACCCATTATTTTCCTCAAAGCGCCTTGTATGGGACCAGCATATTCAAAAAAATCCGTATATGCATATGCGACTAAATAAGCCGGACATGCCATTGGTAATAACATAATTAGATCTAACCAGCGTGAAAAACGAAAACGGTAGGAAGTCACAATCCAAGCCGTGCTTACCCCAAATACAAGCGATACCAGCCCAACACCAAGCATAAGTGTAGCAGTATTTGTTACGTATTTACCTAAAACTGAATCAACTAAATGACGCCAAATCCCTTCACTGTCACCTGTGCTAATTAAAATTAACGCAACGACAGGACTAATAATTAAAGCCGATAATGCAAAAACGCTGACTGTTCTCGCATCTAACATTGTTGCGCCAACGCGTAATGCCTTTACCATCCAACGCGATCAATCATCATTTGTGCCTGACGAGATAAATCCGCAATCGTTTGTATGTGTAAGTTGTCTTCTCTAAAGACCCCCCAACTTTTTAGTTCCGCTGTTGGCTCAACATTGGGGTTAACAGGAAATTCGAAGTTGATCTCACCGTATAAATTCTGCGAGGCCGGTTCAGTTAGGAACTCTAGGAGTTTAGTCGCGGCCTCTTTGTTTTTGGAATGGATAGCCACACCGCCGCCGGATACGTTCATATGGGCACCGCGATCTTCGGAACCCTGATTAGGATAAACAAGGTTCATTGATCTTGCCCAAGCTCGTTGATCAGGCTTTTCTGAAAATTTAAGCTTGCCGAAATAATAATTATTTATAATAGCAACATCACATACACCTTCAAATATTGCTTTTACTTGAGCACGATCATTTCCCTGCGGTCTGCGGGCAAAGTTACTCACCAACTCTTTAGCCCATTTTTCCGCATCCTCTGCACCATGATGCGCAATCATAGATGCAAGCAAAGCACGATTATAAACATGACTCCCAGGTCGGGTACAGACCCGACCTCTCCACCTAGGATCAGCGAGATCTTCGATACGCTTAATCTCACCTTGCGCGACTCGTTCTTTGGATGTCACGATCACTCGCGATCTTTTGGATAAAGCAAACCAAGTATTGTCTGGCGAACGCAAGTTTTGCGGAATGTTATCAGTCAACTTCTGTGAGTTTATTTCGGCAAGTAGACCAAATTTATGGTATACACTAAGACGCGCTATATCTACGGTAAGTACTACATCTGCTGGACTATTACGCCCTTCACTCTTTAGGCGCTGAGCTAAACCCTTTGAAGAATAGAGTACTTTTGTTTCTATCCCTGTGGATTTAGTGAAGGCTTCCAGAAATGGTTCAATTAAAAACGGCTGACGATGGGAATATATGTTCAGTTCTTGCGCTTTAGCTGTTTCTAGGAAACAAAGGCACCCAAGAGCACCTAGAATTGTTAACTTCAAACTTTTCATGTTCAAATTCTTTTAACCCCTCAGTCATCTTTTTCGAAACCACTAATAGCTAATGGATATATCCTATACGGATGTGCCAAAACTAATGAAGATGAGATTACGCAATTAGACCCGTCTGTCAATCCTGATAAATTTACTCAAGTTTATACGATGACCGATATTTTAACAAGACATGGAACATAACAAAAGAGTTTGTTAGAAAGCCAGAAACGAGCCCAAAATATTCAGAAATTACTATCCAAATAGGAAGAACCATGTCACCAAGAAAAGTGATCATTGACACAGATCCTGGACAAGATGACGCTGTTGCAATTTTACTGGCATTTGCAAGTCCAGACGAATTAGAAGTTTTAGGAATCACTGCAGTTGCGGGTAATGTTCCCCTAGCATTTACAGAAAAAAATGCGCGTATCGTATGTGAGTTAGCTGGTAAGCCTGATACCCCCGTCTTTGCCGGATGTGATCACCCACTATCTCGCCCTTTGGTTACTGCAGAATATGTCCATGGTAAAACGGGGCTGGATGGGCCCAATCTTCCTGACCCAACGATGGCACTTCAAGAGAAACATGCGGTTGATTTCATTATCGAAACGTTTCGAAACAAACCAGAAAAAACCGTCTCGATCTGTCCTTTAGGGCCACTCACTAATATCGCCAGTGCGCTCTTGAAAGCACCAGATATTGCTTCACGAGTTGAAGAAATTATTATGATGGGCGGAGCTTATTTCGAAGTAGGAAACATCACACCCGCCGCAGAGTTCAACATTTATGTAGATCCGGAGGCCGCTGATATTGTTTTTAATTCAGGAATTAAACTTACAGTAATGCCACTTGATGTTACCCACAAGGCGCTGGTTACGGCAGACCGTAATGATGCTTTTCGCAGACTGGATACAAAAGTGGGTATCGCCACTGCTGATATGACAGATTTTTTTGAACGGTTTGACAAGGAAAAATATGGCAGCTCAGGGGCGCCCTTGCACGATCCTTGCGTCACAGCTTATCTAATAAGGCCAGAACTATTTTCAGGACGAAAAATTAATGTTACAATAGAAACAGGCTCAGAGCTTACCATGGGTATGACCGTGGCAGACTGGTGGCGTGTTACGGAACGTCCGGCCAACGCGACTTTTATGAATGAAATTGATGCGGATGGTTTCTTCGCTCTCCTGACTGAAAGATTAGGTCGTCTATGAAAAATTTTATCCCAATTACTTCAAACAATTTATTCCATTTCCAACTCCTCTTCAAAAATTTTGTCAGTTACGGAAAAGTAAATAAAGATGGGTGGACTGAGGTTATGCTTGAATTGCTCGATAGTCTCAGATTTACATTTCAGGAAAAAATCTGTGACCCTACAAATTCCGTTTGATAACACTTACGCGGCCTTGCCTGGATTATTTTATTCAAAGCTTTTGGCAACAAAATCCGCAAATCCGCAACTAATTTCATTTAACCACTCTTTGGCTGATATACTGAGGATATCCGTTGGCGATAAAGCAAAGCTTGCGCAAGTATTTAGTGGCAATGAACTTAGTGAAGGTGCTGAGCCCTTGGCCCAACTTTATTCCGGCCATCAATTTGGTCAATACAATCCGCAACTGGGTGATGGACGCGCGCTCTTACTAGGAGAAACTGTCGGTAAAGATGGGATACGACGCGATATCCAGCTTAAGGGATCAGGGCGAACCCCTTATTCCCGTGGGGGGGATGGTCGTGCCTGGCTTGGCCCAATATTACGAGAATACATAATTTCAGAGGCAATGAGCGCTCTTAATATTCCAACAACTCGGGCATTGGCGGCTGTTTTGACGGGTGAACAAGTCTTAAGGGAAACGGTGTATCCAGGTGCTGTACTTACCCGTGTTGCAAAAAGTCATATTCGGGTAGGGACATTCCAAGTGTTTTCGGCGCGCCGCGATTGGAAATCTTTGCACCAGTTGCTTGATTATGCCATTCAACGCCATTATCCAAAGGCAGATGGAGCTTTAGGATTTTTGCTTGCTGTTATTAGGGAACAAGCTGACCTTATACCAAAATGGATGGGCATTGGCTTTATACATGGCGTGATGAACACCGATAACTGCCAGATTGCTGGAGAAACCATAGATTATGGCCCTTGCGCATTTATGGATCATTACGATCCACTGAAGGTTTTTTCTTCTATTGACAGGTTTGGTCGCTATGCCTTCAATAATCAACCAAACATCATCATATGGAACATGGCACAGCTTGCTACTGCACTGGTACCGCTGATGCCCAACGCAGATGATGCGGTTGAACGTTTTTCGGAAGCAATTCATTCTATGTCCACTTTGATCAAGAAAAACTGGCTCAGAGTTTTTTCAGCAAAGATTGGTATTTCAAACCCCAAAGCCGAAGATGAACTGTTAATCAACAAACTTTTGACTCAGATGGACGAGAGCAAAGCCGATTTTACCAACACCTTCGCTGCACTAGGCTCTAACGCGATAAGGAATGAATTTATGGAACCAGAAAAATTTGATATTTGGGAAAAAGAATGGCATGATCGCATTTCAGATGAAAGGCATGTTGATGAGACATTGAGAGGTGCCAATCCTATAATTATTCCTCGAAACCACCGAATCGAGGAGATGGTCAGGGCTGCATTAATTGGCGACTTCTCAGTTTTTGAACGTTTGTCTAAAGCTTACAGCGCACCTTTTATAGAAAACTCGGACTATTATGACCTCAGAGAAACGCCAAATGAAAAAGAGGTGGTTACCGCCACGTTTTGTGGAACCTAAATTAGTTTAAAAAACTGCCTGGCGAACACACCGTTATTTGACTTCGGCCCACTTCATATTGCCTAAGGACCTCATTTTAAGCATTTGGTTTCGGTAGATTGAACTATTTATAAAGTAGTACACAAAATCAGGAATACTGGCGAAATCGTTATTGTATTTAAAACCCAGAATTATATGAATCGAAACTTCCCCAAACATTATTCCAAACAATCGAACGTTTCGGCGGAAGCGGAATACTTATAAAAGTCTAGCAATATAACACAGATATTAATGGAAAGTTAACGCTAACGCGTAAAAAAACACGGATTCTAAATTGTCTTTTCGACTTTTAATAAGACCTGTTTAAAAGACTTGGACGATATAAACTCGAACCATCTTCAGTATCTCTTCGGATGAAAATAAATTTCCCTTTGAATTTAAATGGATCTGAAGTCTCTCAAAAGTTTAGGCGACCTTCCACAGCATTAAGCATTTTACAAAATAAATTCGGGGGTTTTCACAAGAGTTAATTTCAATTACTCGGTTTTCTTAATAGTATTAAGGATGGAGAATGAGCGATACCATTTTAGAAAGATGCGAAACCAAAGGCCTTCGTATGACTGGTCAACGGCGAATTATCGCATCTGTACTTGAGGAAAGCGATGATCATCCTGACGTAGAGGCCCTTTATGAGCGTTCATCGGCACAAGACGATGGAATTTCATTGGCAACTGTTTACCGGACTGTAAAATTATTCGAAGAAGCAGGAATCCTTGATCGTGTTGAATTCGGTGATGGAAGAGCCCGCTATGAAGATGCTGAGCGAGACCATCACGATCATCTGATTGATCTTACAACAGGAGAGGTAATCGAATTCGTTGATCCAGATATAGAGGCACTTCAAGAAAAAATAGCTGCTAAATTTGGCTATACACTCAAAGGGCATAGGCTCGAACTTTACGGAGTTAGGCGTAAATTCTGAGAAGTGCGGATTTGAAAAACAAAAACTTAATGAGTTTGCGTTATTTTTCTCTGTGCGCTTCAAATTAGTATTAAGTGTTTGAGAAAATATTAAAGTATAATTTTTGGGTTATTGAGGCAGTTGGTCGCGCCACCCTAAAAGCTGTCATAAATTATTGCTACCTACGTTTCGGTCTCTGAAAGAAATAATAAAAATTGTACTTTGAAAAGTTTACTATTAGGTACACATGAATAATTTTTCCAACAGCGGTTTTATTAGCTGGAATTTCTAGACAAAAAATTAGCTTTTAAAATTTTCCAAATTCTAAGAAAATTTTGGGTAAGTCAAAATCGCCCGGTCGTTCTAGCTTCAGTGTCATAACTTCAGCGTCTCGTTCCAATTGCACCAGCGAAGCTTTGCTTATTCACCGCTTAAAACTGCTCCTTTTAACCAGCACACTGCACTGGGTTTGGCCAAATGTGCCATAATCACAGATTTCAAATTCTATGGCATCGTCTTTTTTCTGGATAAGATTACGGTGCATTATTGCTTTTGGAAATTTGCATAGTTAGATTGTTTTGCTCTAAATATTTTGGCGTAGAAATATCAAGAATTGTCCACGTTACTATGTATAAGTTTTCCAATGCTTTGTGCTGGTATTCAGACGCTGAATTGGGTAATACGCCGCTCATTATGTAACTTTATAAAATCCTTTCAAGGAAAATACAGATGAGCACAATTGTAGACGTTTTTGCCCGCGAAATTCTGGATAGTAGGGGTAATCCCACAGTTGAAGTCGATGTACTACTCGATGACAGCACGTTGGGCCGAGCTGCTGTACCATCTGGCGCGTCTACAGGAGCGCATGAAGCTGTGGAAAAGAGGGATGGAGATACTGAGCGCTATAAAGGAAAGGGGGTTTTGGGGGCAATTAATGGTGTAAATGGCGAGATAAGGGAAAATATTGTTGGATTTGATGCCACTGACCAACAGGCAATTGATACCGCAATGATTGAGCTTGATGGTACAGAAAATAAATCTCGTCTGGGTGCTAATGCTATTCTTGGAGTATCGCTAGCCACAGCCAAAGCAGCTGCAGTATACAGTGGGCTATCTCTTTATCGATACATTGGTGGGACTTCCGCACGAATACTCCCAGTACCAATGATGAATATAATAAACGGCGGCGAACACGCTGACAATGCGATCGACATACAAGAATTTATGATCATGCCGGTAAATGCACCTTCTATTCGAGAAGCAGTGCGTATGGGTTCAGAAATTTTTCACACCCTAAAAAGAGAGCTTTTAAATGTGGGGCTGTCAACGGGTATAGGAGATGAAGGCGGCTTTTCTCCAAACTTAAGTTCAGCCCGTGATGCCCTTGATTTTATAATAAGATCTATTGAAACCGCCGGCTATAAAGCTGGCGAAGAAATATACCTTGCATTAGATTGTGCGTCTACAGAATACTATAAAGACGGTAAATACGAGATGGTCGGCGAAAACTTATCGATGTCCTCCGAAGAAAATGCCGCCTATCTTGCAGCTCTTATAAGAGACTATCCGATCGTGTCCATCGAAGACGGTATGGCCGAAGATGATTGGGAAGGTTGGTCCATTCTAACAAAAGAAATGGGTAGTCAGATCCAGCTCGTGGGCGATGACCTTTTTGTCACTAACCCGAAACGGATAGCGGAAGGAATAGCCAAAGCTTCTGCCAATTCAATGCTTGTAAAAGTCAACCAAATCGGTACTCTGTCAGAAACTCTTAAGGCCATTGACATCGCCCATCGTGCGGGCTTTACAAATGTAATGTCACATCGTTCTGGTGAAACCGAAGACTCTACTATAGCTGATTTAGCCGTCGCAACTAATTGTGGGCAGATTAAAACTGGTTCGCTTGCTAGATCCGACCGGCTTGCGAAATATAACCAGCTTATTCGGATTGAAGAAGAACTTGCTGAAACTGCAGAATACGCGGGCGCAAGCATTTTTAAATCATAAAGATTACGCGAGCGCCTTAGCCAATCTAGGTAGACGAGCTTTCTTCAAAAGTGGTAGCATTTCCCAAGTCTTTCCAGAAAGGCGGGTCGCCTCAACTGTAACTTGTCGCCCTAGTTCACGAATTTCATTTGAATACTCTTGATAAGCCTGTACCAAAAGTTTGTCCGGATCAATACGATCCACTCCTTCATCTCTTAAAGTAGCACGAGGAAAATCACTGGCGTTTAAAGTTACAATAAGGTCAGCTGAACTCGCAACAGCAGCAGCTAAAACATGACGGTCGTTTTGATCGGGTAGCCACAAACGATTCTCAAGGGCTGAAGCCCAAGCAACCTCTGCCTTAGGCCATCGTGTTTTTGCTAGAGCAATCTCTGCTCGAGCCTGTAGTTCACCAATTGGACCAATTTTGCGTGCAGCACGCGCCCACTCCTCTAAAATTCGACCTGACCACAACGGAGTCCAACCCGTAATATTTGCAGCTCCCAATAGCATTTCCCGCATCACGGTTGGAAATAGTACACAAGTATCCAAAACAAATCTCATAACTTAAAAAAATAAGTGCCTTTAAATATATTTTCTTTTAACTGTTGATTTTGCGCATGATCAAGAACCGCAAATCGAGTATCATTGAGTACCACATTTCATCCAACTCGACCAAAGCCTATAAGACGGGCTATTCGAAATTTATCTAGGTCAGCAGTATGATAACAGAAATACAAAAATAAAAACCTTCCTTTTCAAACAAGAGAGCTAAATAACCGAGTAAACCTTTACTAACCGAGTAATTCTATGCCTGTAACTTTATTGGAAGGTGAAAAGGCAGACGGATCGCGTATCGTGACAACAAATTTAGAATCTTTCAAAAACAATTCATGCATTACTTCTACTGCATTAACTTTGAATTTCAAACTTTACATCAAGAGTATTTTGTTTTGCTCCTTCGCGGGCAAAATTTAGGTTAGCTTTTTACCCATCGACAGATATTGCCGCTTTCGCTCCACTTGCTAAAGCGGCAATTGAAAAATCACCCACATGAGAAACCATATTCAGCACATACGCATTTTCCGCAAGACGAGCAACCAAAGCTTCATTAGGGCCTAGATCAAAAAATATCTTTGAATTTTGTCCATGGGCGAGATCTACCATATGAAAAGCCTTGTTCATCGGTACAGAAAGTGGTGCATGAAGTCAGGAACTGTTTACAACTTCAACTTTACCATCCACCTTTTCAAGGTTCCGTACTCTTCGTGAGATATTTTTGATAATTAATTTGAACGGCATAACCTGATCTAAGGTCGCGCAAAATTCATTAAGGTTAATATCCACCCATGCAATAGTAGGCTGAATAACTTCTATGCCCCCAAATCAAATAATTTTTCTCGAAACCTCAAGCCAATTTCCATTTTTTCTTTGAACCAAATCGCGTTGGTTGTTTTTGTGCCATATAAATCCAATACAAGAGCTGATATACTTGAATCAGGGTTGAAGACCACAAGCGCTACCCGTTTTCGATCCAAAGTCCCGAGACGGGGAGTGCTGCCAGCGAAAATCGCTTTTTTAAACCGTTCCATAACAAGTCTATTATCATATAATCAGCAAACCCATACAGGATTTGGTATGGTGGTTTTGTTCTTTTAGTCTGATTACTAGAGCTTTCTCCTAATTCGTGTTATTCCAGTACGAGGTGTCTTGATAAATCGAAAGCGCCAATGCTTTAAATTGTCAAAACCTTGCAAATAATTTTAATTTGCGCTTTATTTAACTTAGTTAGCGTTAACATGGCGCTTGAGGCAAAGGCTAAAAATGTCAGTGAATTCAACATTGGAAGTGATAACCGACCGCATCATTTCACGATCAGAAAAATTCCGCAAAGCTTATATCGAACGAATGCAAAAAGCCGGAAAAGATGGCCCACGGCGTGCACATTTGACTTGCGGCAATCAGGCACATGCTTATGCCGCAATGGGTAAAGACAAGAGTAAATTGGCAAAATGTAACGAAGCCAACATTGGAATAATTACCGCATATAATGATATGCTATCAGCACATCAGCCCTTTGCAGAATTTCCTGATCTAATCAAATTTACAGCCCGGTCCAAAGGCGCGACCGCCCAGATAGCAGGAGGTGTGCCAGCAATGTGCGATGGGGTCACCCAGGGCCAGACTGGCATGGAACTTTCGCTCATTTCAAGAGACGTTATTGCTATGGCGAGCGGAATAGCATTATCTCACAACACATATGATGCGGCTGTTTATTTGGGGGTTTGTGATAAGATTGTTCCTGGACTTGTCATAGCTGCCGCAACTTTTGGTTATATTCCGAGTATATTTTTACCTGCAGGACCAATGCCATCTGGCCTTGCAAATGATGTAAAGGCAAAGGTACGTCAAAAGTTTGCTATAGGTGAAATTGATCGCACGGAACTCATGCGCGCCGAAATGGCAAGCTACCATTCTCCTGGCACCTGTACATTTTACGGGACAGCTAATTCCAATCAAATGTTAATGGAATTCATGGGACTTCACCTACCAGGCTCTTCCTTTATTAATCCAAAAACAGACATGCGAGATGCTCTTACGTCATATGGTGTGACCAGATTGTTGGAAATAACAGCGCTTGGAAACACATACAAACCAGTTTGTGAAGTTCTGGATGAACGGTGTTTTATAAATGGGATCGTAGGTTTGATGGCAACGGGCGGTTCAACAAACCTTGTGCTCCACTTACCTGCCATGGCAAGGGCAGCAGGGATAATTATAACACTTGAAGATTTTGAAGATATTTCTGCAATAACGCCACTTATGGCAAAGATTTATCCTAACGGACTTGCAGATGTGAATAAATTTCATGCTGCAGGTGGCATAAGTTTTTTGATTTCACAACTGTTGGATGCAGGTCTATTGCATGATAATGTTAATACGGTGATGGGCAAAGGACTTAATGAATATACAAAAGAACCAAAGCTGACGGCAAAAGGCATCATTTTTGAGCTTGGGGTTATCGATAGCCACAATCACAAAATTCTGCGTCCTGCAAACGATCCCTTTCAAAGAACTGGTGGCCTGAAGAAATTGAAAGGGTCCTTGGGTGAAGGAATAATGAAAGTATCTGCAGTCACGCCAGACCGCTACTTCACCGAAGCTCCGATCCGGGTTTTTAATTCTCAAGATGCTGTGAAATCAGCCTTTAAAAATGGTGATTTCACTACTGACACCATTATCGTTGTAAGATTTCAAGGTCCTCAAGCCAATGGTATGCCTGAGCTTCATGGTCTCACCCCAATGTTATCAGTTCTGCAAGACAAAGGGTTGAAAATCGCCCTAGTGACGGACGGACGAATGTCAGGAGCATCTGGAAAAGTTCCTGCGGCTATCCACATAAGCCCAGAAGCCGTAGTTGGAGGACCTTTGGCGAAATTGCAGGATGGAGATATCGTTCGTGTAGACGCCATAAACGGCAGAATAGATGTGCTAAGCGTTGGATTTGATACACGAAAACCGACAAAGGTTGATTTATCTGAAAATGGTTTTGGACTAGGGCGGGAATTGTTTCACCTTTTCCGCCAGAACGCTGCTAGCGCCTCCGAAGGTGCCGGTGTTTTTCGGTTCATTTGAAATTGAAGGAGATCACTTGATGACAACAGAATGCGCTAGTAGTGAAACCCACCGCCTTTGCACGATTGCACCGGTCATTCCCGTGCTGGTAGTTGACCAAATTAAACACGCTGCCCCATTGGCGGCAGCCTTGGTGGCTGGCGGCCTCCCTGTTCTGGAAGTTACACTCCGAACGCCTGTTGCGCATGATGTCATAAAGGAAATGGCAAATGTCGATGGTTGTATTGTCGGGGCTGGAACTTTACTAAGCGATGTAGACGTAACTTCTGCCCTTGAGGCTGGCGCGAAATTTGGGGTTTCTCCAGGAGCGACCGATGCCCTACTGGGTGCATGTGAAACAGCTAATTTACCCCTTATTCCTGGTTCAGCAACGGTCAGCGAAGCAATGCGACTTTATGAAAGAGGTTATATCGTTCAAAAATTCTTTCCGGCGGAGGCGCTTGGCGGCACAGCTACACTCAAAGCTATAAGTGCGCCCCTTCCTCAAGTCAGTTTTTGTCCAACAGGCGGTATCTCTATTATGAACGCAAAAGACTACCTGTGCCTTACAAATACTCTATGTGTTGCCGGTAGCTGGGTTGCCCCCAGTATCCTTTTGAAACAAGAAAAATGGAACACTATTAGCACGCTTGCAAGTGAAGCAGCAGCATTAAAAGTCACATTACTAAAGTAAGAAAGAAAGTCCCTAAGATAGTTCTACTCATCACTTGCCCTAACTTATGACCTGCCTGTGTCTGGATACTTTGACTAAATAAAAATGAAAGTGATAATAAGTTTTTATGAAATTGCAGACAAAGGAACTACAGTCGCGATCCTTAATTAATTATCGCTTGTGAGATAGATCTTAGTGACCAAAGGCACCACAGAAGTTTTTGGGCGGTCGCAAAGTCAACTTATTTTACTTTTACCCCTGGGTCTTCCACGCCATCCACCCCTACGTCTAGGAGAAGCAAGTGTAATGAGCCCTTTTCGCAAAGTTTCTGTCATTGGGTGATCGGGCGCCGATGTTTCATACTGAGTTACCATACTCTGAATAAGTAATTGCGTATCTTTCTCAAGCGGTATTCCAAGCACCCAATCCAGAAAAATACTGCGACATTCACCTACAGTGATCCCGTCGATCTTATAAGCCTCCAAGATTAATCCCTTCGGGTCGTTTTTATCACCCTTCCTCATATTTTTCCTCTACTGCAGGCAAAGTACGATTGAGTATCGCTGAAATGGTAGATGATTTCGTGAACAAATCCTCTTTCAAGCTTTCCAATTCTTTATATCCTGTCTGACTCAATAAAAAGTTTTTGCTACTCGCGGCAGTATCTGAAAGTTCAAAGTCCGATTGGCCTAAGAGTTTCAGCGCCACTCTTAGGGTCCAAAAAAGCCTATAGGCATTTCTAAACTCCCGCCCTTCTAGTTCACTCAATATTCCAGTTGAAATAGAAGCATTAAGACCTGATACCACATCGCGTTGCACTCCTCCCTCCAATAATCTACCGAGCTGGGCCATCATTTCAATATCATGTAGCCGCCCTGCACCGTCTTTTGCATCCCAGACGAGACCACGTCCTCGAGCCCGTGCAATCCGAAGCCGCATTTTTGCTAGAGCCGTTTTTGCCAAAGACGGCGAGGTTTTACCCATCAAGTTAACGCGGAAGTTCTCCACGTCTTTAGCTAAACCTTTTGGGCCCGCGATAACTCTAGCTCGACTCAATGCTAGATGTTCCCAAACCCAAGCATCTTTTTTTTGGTAACTTTGGAATGACGACCAAGAGGTTGCTACTGGGCCTTTATTTCCAGATGGCCTTAAACGCATATCGACTTCATAAAGCCGACCTTCCGCCATTTGTGCACTAATTGCTGTAACTAATGCCTGTGTGAGACGCGCGTAATATTGTCTAGCAGGTAGAGGCCTATGACCACTTGAACTTTCTGCATTTTCTGCGTCATAAATGACAATCAAGTCTAAATCAGACTCAGAATGAAGACGTCTAAGCCCGATGGAACCCATTCCTAAGACAACGGCTCCACGACCAGGTGGATGACCATGTTTTGCGGAGAATTGCGCAATAACTTCAGGCCAGATACCTTTTATTACAGCCTCGGCGAGGTCGGCGTACTGTCGTCCTGCCACCACAGCTTCAACAAGACCACGCAGTAAATGTACACCAATTCTGAAATGCCATTCTTTGCGCCATCGACGTGCAGCATCCAACTTTGCTTCGTAATTTGAAGACGCAACGAGGCGTGCCGAGAGATCGCTTGCCAATTTTTTCTGGCCAGGCCATTTATCCCAAAAACTGCCTCCGATAACTGCATCAAAAACCTGAGAGTTGCGCGATAGATAATTCGCCAGAGCAGGAGAGGTCGCGACAATATCAATCAAAAGATCAATGAGCTTAGGAAAAGCTTCAAACATAGAAAAGAGCTGAACCCCTGTTGGTAATCCAGCCAAGAACCCATCAAAAGCGATAATCGCCTCTTGATGTTTTCCTGCCGCCTTAATACGCTTGAGTAATTCTGGCTTAAGCCTTTCGAAAATTTTCAGAGCTCGCCCTGATTTGAGTGCTGGATAATTCGACCATCCTGCGACAATAGCTTCAAATCCTTCCTCTTTTTCAGTCTTGTCAGGCACGACAGACGGACCAGCAAAAAAACCCTCTGTCAGATCGTGCACTTCTTTCAGTCTACCCAGGAGATCGGCACGCAGTTCTTCGACATCCTGATCCATTAAACAGGAAAGGCGTACAAATCCCTCTTGTGATGTTGGAATGATATGCGTTTGTGTATCGTACATCATCTGTAACCGATGTTCTATTCTGCGATAAGCTCTGTAATGCTTCGTCAAAGCTGCAGCAGTTTCTTTCGTTATCCAGTTTTTCTCAGTAAGTTTGGAAAGACCTCGCACTGTTTGCCGCTCTCTGAGCGAGGGATCTCGACCACCCGAAATCAATTGTCGAGTTTGTGTAAAAAATTCAATCTCTCGAATTCCACCACTTCCCAGCTTTAAATCATGACCCTCTAGCGTGATCGATCCACCCAAGCCTTTGTGATCTCGAATAGCCAGACGCATATTATGCGCATCTTCAATGGCTGCGAAATCCAGATGTTTTCGCCAAACAAAGGGCTCTATCCGCGATAGAAAATCTGAGCCAGCGACCATGTCTCCTGCTGCTACACGAGCTTTTATGTAGGCTGCCCTTTCCCATGTTCGGCCCAAGCTTTCGTAATAACGCTCGGCAGCATCTGTTCCAATGCAAATAGGTGTTACCGAAGGATCAGGACGCAACCGCAAATCTGTTCTAAAAACATATCCATCAGACGTAATATCGTTTAGCATTGACGACATTTCTCGTGTCGTTTTGATAAAAAAATTCCTGGCTTCATGAAAGTCTGCAGGGTCAAAATGGCTATCATCAAAAAGACAGATTAGATCTATATCAGAAGAATAGTTGAGCTCTCCTGCCCCCATTTTTCCCATCGCGAGTATGAAAATACTTGCCTTATCTGGATCTTCATTCCAACCGAGTCCCTTCGGCTTTCCTCTTTCCACCTGATGATGAAATGCTGACCTAAGGGCATGAGCGACTGCGATATCAGCAAAAATAGTTAATGACTGCATTACTTGATCTAATGTCCACACACCTCCCAAATCACATAAAGCCACCCAAAGTGCCATACGTCTTTTTGCTCTGCGAAGCGCGACTGCTATGTTTTTTTCATTACACAAATTTTGTGTTATGTCGGCCATCACATTATCCGGGTCAGAAAGTGCTGAATTGAGCCATGTTCTTTCTTGATCAATCAGTGACTTGAGATATGGACTTGTACCAGAAACTCCCTGAATTAAAGACCGGGTTTCTTTAGGGTGATCACAAAAAAAGAACGCTGATTCCGCCCCCAACGCCTCGGAAAATGCACGCGGCATGCAAGTGATAAGCCCTTCAAACGACATTAAGAGACCCTAACGACATGGTACAGTTCGTCAATACACTTGGGTTTTTCTTAAATTTTGCAATTTAAAATCAAAACTCCTCCAATTTATTGCGCTATCATGTCCTCACATTAAAAAAGCTACCACAGGCACCTTGAAATCTTTGAATTTGTAAATGCATATCTAATAAATTGAGCTCTATCGCAACAAAATAAGCCCCTTGAAGAAGCCTCTTTTTTTAATTCGGAACAGCATCTTCTAATCTTATCTTGTTTTTAAAACAACTTTTGAAAATTAAAGTTCACTTAAAAACATCCATGAGCTTAAGTTAAATAATCTTCTCTGACATTTGGAAAATTCAGAGTACCGATAGTACAATCTGATTATAAGGGCGTTTTTAGATTCAAAATATTGCTTAAGGTTGTATCAAATGCTACTTTAAATTATGCGCCACACCCTTCCGATAGCTCCACAGTTTTACGTCACAGCACCACAACCCTGCCCGTACCTAGACGGTCGGCAGGAGCGTAAACTATTTACGGCTCTGCAAGGCGAAGAGGCACAACGGCTGAATGATAAATTATCCAAGCAAGGTTTTCGTCGATCGCAAAACGTCTTATATAGACCTTCTTGCGCCGATTGCTCAGCGTGTCTTTCGGCGCGCATTGACGTCAATAAGTTTAAATTAACCAAAAGCCAAAAACGCGTTTTAAATAAAAACAAAGTACTCGAGCGCAAACCTTCGTCTCCTTGGGCAACGGAAGATCAATATCAGCTTTTTCGAAAATATCTTTCAGCCCGCCATGCAGAAGGCGGTATGGCAGACATGGATGTTTTTGAGTTCGCTGCAATGATTGAAGAGACACCTATCCGCACACGCATTATTGAATACACTAAGGGATCTCATTTGATGGCCGTATCCCTAACCGACTTAATAGAAGATGGTTTAAGCATGGTTTATTCATTTTATGAGCCCAAACCCGCGCGTTTATCGATCGGCACGTATCTAATTCTCGATCATATTTCATTGGCCAAAGAGGCACGTTTACCCTATCTTTATCTGGGATATTGGGTTCCAGGCAGCCCAAAAATGGGGTACAAAGCAAATTTTTCTGGCCTCGAAATTTACTACCAAAGTTCTTGGCAGCCTGTAGACAACCCAGAGGTATTTTCTGCTGATTTGCATCCGATGAATACAGTTCCAATTGCAGAACAAGTCGCAAACCTGTCTTTACCGGATAGCAAACCAGTTAAAGGTCGTTGATACATATTTGCCTACTGGACCTGATAACCTCATTCTTTTATAAAAAGAAAAACGAGCTGATAGGATAAGCCATGACGGAAGCTCCAAAACCACTTGAAGGAACGCCTCTAATCGCTCCATCAAGCACTGATCATTCGCTTTATGATATGCTAGTAGAAGCGTGTCGCACAGTTTATGATCCTGAAATACCAGTAAATATCTACGATCTGGGGTTGATATATACGATTGAGATAAATGAGCAAAACGAAGTTTGTATTATTATGTCGCTTACAGCACCTGGATGCCCTGTTGCGGGTGAAATGCCGGGATGGGTGATGGAGGCGGCGGAGCTGGTTGCCGGGGTGAAGCAGGTACATGTTAACCTTGTCTGGGAGCCTCCATGGGGTATGGATATGATGAGTGACGAAGCCAGGTTGGAACTAGGGTTTATGTAGAAGGATCAGACTAATGTTTGTTATGCAAGGAAAGCAAGCTGTGAGCCTTACCCCGAAGGCTGTCGAACAAGTCGTAAAGCTTATGCAAAAAAATGCACATGCTGGATTGCGCCTTGGAGTGAAAAAAGGTGGATGCGCCGGCATGGAATACACGATGGAATATGTCGACTCTATTGATGAGAATGATGAAGTTGTTGAACAAAATGGCGCGCGGGTTATGATTGCGCCAATGGCACAAATGTTCCTTTTCGGGACTGAGATTGATTTTGAGACCTCGCTTTTAGAATCAGGATTCAAATTCAATAATCCCAACGTAACCGAGGCTTGTGGATGTGGTGAATCGATCAAATTTGAGGGTATGTGAAGCCTAATCCATAAGTTAAATATTTTCAAATAATCTACTAAAGGTATTAAAAACTAAAAATGAAGAAACTTGCAGCTGGAAATTGGAAAATGAACGGCTCATTAGAAGTTTTGGCAGAATTAGCTAAGTTAGAAATACGACATAAAGAAAGTACGGTAGATGTCCTCATCTGCCCACCAGCTATCTATATCCAACCTGCTTTATCCCTATTCAGCAGCATATCAATTGGTGCTCAAGATTGTCATATGTATCAAAGTGGAGCGTATACTGGTAACATTTCTGCAGAAATGCTTGCTGATCTCGGTGTAAATTCTGTCCTCGTTGGTCATTCAGAAAGGCGGATAGATCACACTGAAACCGATTCGATGGTTCTGCAAAAAGCGCTTGCTGCTCAAACTGCAGGCATAAAACCGATTATCTGCATTGGCGAAACGCTCAACCAGCGAGAAAGTGGACAAACCCTAAACGTAATTGAAAAACAAATGAATGGTTCACTTCATAAAGATCTGACTTCATACCCATTTGTTATTGCATACGAACCCGTCTGGGCCATAGGGACAGGGCATGTTCCCTCATCTCAACAAATTGCAGAGGTCCATAATTTTTGCCGTAATTATCTTGAGCACAACTTCCACGAAATTGCTGCAAATACGCCACTCCTTTATGGTGGGTCGGTAAAGGGCAGTAATGCAAAAAAGATATTTGCGATTCCAAACGTTGATGGTGCACTCGTTGGAGCCGCAAGCCTAAAGGTGGATGATTTTTCCTCAATTATAGAAGCGCTTGAAAAATCATAGAATATAAACTAGAATCTGCGAGCAACTAAAAAAATAGGCCGGATAACCGGCCCATTTAAAACGTAATGTTGCTTCGTGCAGATTAAGAAAACCACCAACGTTCTGAGTTCATGTTGCCATCTAAAACCCAATTGTTTGCAATTACTTCAGGCACATGCAAGCTACTCCCATGAGCCATAACATCGGCTTGGAATAAGGGTAGGCAAACGCCACCCTCAGTATTTACAATTCTCTGCATTTCGACATATTGCTCTCGACGCTTTCCTGCATCAAGTTCGGATCTAGCTTGAATAAGCAGTTTGTTGAATCGATCGTGTTTCCAAGATGTATCATTCCAACTCGCGTCTGCTGCATAAATCTGGGAAAAAATCCAGTTTTCTGTTGGGCGACCACTCCAATAACAGGCTGAGAACGCTTTCTTCATCCAAACATTACTCCAGTACCCGTCATTCGGTTCACGAACAACTTCAATATCCAAACCAGCACTACGAGCTGATTCTGCCATTAGAGAGCCTGCATCTACGGAACCATTAAAACCAGTGTCTGCTGCATGGAACTGAATTGACAGTCTATCATAGCCCGCCTTTTTGAGGTGGAATTTTGCCTTTTCGGGATCATATTGACGCTGCGGAAGTTCATCCGTATTGGCACGATAGATATTGGCCGGTCCAATCGGATTATCATTACCCAATTCACCATATCCGAAGATCACTTTTTCAAGCCAATCTTCTCGGTCAATGATATGTTTCACGGCTAATCGAACATCATTGTTATCGAAAGGCGCCATAGTCGTAATCATCGGCAACGTTATTTGTTTATTGCCAGTAGTCGAACGGATGGTTACGGCTGGATTTTTCTTTAAAAGGTTAACCGTCTTCAAATCTACATCGTTCATGCAATCAATAGCACCAGTCATAAGAGCATTGGTCCTAGCGGTAGCATCTTGAATACCCAGTGTTTCAACCTCGTCAAAGAAGCAGGTATTTTCCTTCCAATAATTAGGATTGCGCTTTGTGAGCGTTCGCACACCTGGATCGTGATCGACAATTATGTATCCACCGGTACCATTGCCAGATTGCCAATCAATAGTTCCATCTCCATTAGATGGACACATGTTCAAATGGTAATCACTGAGGATAAAGGGAAAATCAGAATCCCCACCAGATAGCTCTACAATTACTTTATTATTTCCTTCAGCCTGGACCGAAACCACTCCAGCGAGCAAACCATTGGCTGCAGATGGATTATCTGCACCAAGGTGGTGGTTCAACGAGTCAACAATATCGGTTGCGTCAAGTGTTTTACCATTGTGGAACTCAACTCCTTTTCGAATATTTAAATGCCAAGTTTTGGCGTCTGGCGTGGCTTCCCAGCTTTCTGCCAGGTCACCAACGAGTTGCCCGTCTGCGCTGACTGATGTCAAATTATTTCGCACCTGGCCCATCAACACATTTATCATGTAAGCATCAAGAATTTGACCCGGATCTAATACGTCAGTAGTCGCACCACCAGTAATACCTTGTCTTAGGCGTCCACCAAACTTTGGAGTCGCAGCCATGGCGCTATTTGCAAACCCCAAAGCCGATGGCAATGTAACGCCAGCAGCCAGTGCCGACATTACAAATTGACGCCGGTCAATTTTGCCAGCTGTCAGTTTACATGACAGGCTTTTAATATAAGATTGTTTTTGCATTCAATTTTCCTTCCTGTTGTTTTCGCCTACAAGCGCAATTAAGCGTTAAGTGCGAACGATAATTTACAATGCTTCCAAGTCAAGGTACTTAAGTAGCAACCCAAGTCAAAAGCCCTGAAAACCTTCAACCGTAAAAGCAGATCCCCTTGGAAATCATATTAGTATAAAGATTTAGTTTAACCTAGAACAAATTTAGAAAAATTTTTAAGTAAAAAATTCCAACGATATTGAGTAAATGTATAATTGGCTCAAGAAATCAGCGTCAAGAATAGGATTTCTACCGTTCATAAAATCACTCAAAGCCTCGATAAAAAGACGGTAAATATAACTTAAACGCAACGGTTATTATAGTAAGTTAAACTGCGATTTCGTTCGTGGCTAAAAAATTCAAAGTCAAAAAAGTCAGTGTCTGCGCTTGCGTAGGAAATTCTCTATATGTGGATTACTCCCTAAAAGGATGCAGGGCAGAAAGCCAGTTTACGATAATGATTTTAAACATTTAATTGGTTACAGTTTATGTGGCGCAAATAAAAATAATCATATTTTTAAAAAGTCCTGGCATCTTTCATCCAACAAAGTATAAAAATGTGCTTAGTGTAAAGAAAAATTGATAGTAAACAAAAATGCAACAACAGAATAAAGTCAATGCTATAAACCTGCCGGATGCGCAGACGGTTACATTAGTAGAACATTGGTCTGACCGGCTTTTTTCTTTCCGAGTTACCAGACCGCAATCACTCCGGTTTAGATCAGGCGAATTCGTTATGATCGGGCTTCTTAAGAACGATGGCAAACCTCTTTTAAGGGCTTATTCTATCGCCTCGCCAAGTTGGGATGAAGAGCTCGAGTTTTACTCAATCAAAGTACAGGAAGGTCCCTTAACAAGCCGACTTCAACATATCCAAATTGGTGACCAAATAATTCTGAGGCCAAAACCAGTTGGAACCCTTGTGCATGACGCATTACTTCCCGGTAAACGAATATGGTTTTTCGCGACCGGTACCGGAATTGCACCGTTCGCTTCGTTAATCCGAGATCCAGAAACATATCAAAATTACGATAAAGTTATACTGACACACACATGTCGGGAAGTAAATGAATTAGAATATGGCAAACGATTGGTAACTGAGGTACTTAAGGATCCATTAATTGGAGAGCTTTCGTCTAAAAAACTAATTTATTATCCAACTACGACGCAGGAAAAAAGCTCTAAAATGGGTCGTATTACAACACTTTTAGAAACTAATGAAATTTTTAGTGATCTCGGTATCAGCGATTTTAGCGTTAAAAATGATAGAGCAATGGTATGCGGTTCTATCGGCTTGAACACGGATTTAAAGAATATACTAGAGTCGACAGGCCTATCTGAAGGAGCCAATTCTAATCCTGCAGAGTTTGTAGTTGAAAAAGCCTTCGTTGGGTAGCCAAATGCTGAAAATTGTTTGATTAGTCGGATCCGTGAATGCCTGAGGTTAAATTACAATAACCCTGGTTTTTCGACCTTATTTACACTTGTCCGATGGATGGATGACGTTTACAGAGAAGCACAAACGTCAGTAATGATAAAAGGATTGATAAAATAGCCCGCAGACCACACAACGCGCCACCATCGCGAGAAACAGGACCTCGTGTAAACGAAGCCATAGAGAGCCCGGAATTACGTCTAATTGGAGCAGAAGGTGAAAATATCGGTGTTGTAACACCTCAAAAGGCGTTGATTCTAGCAGATGAGGCCGGCTTAGACCTTGTCGAAATTTCACCAAATGCCACACCACCTGTCTGCAAAATAATGGATTTTGGCAAGTACAAGTACGAGCAGCAAAAGAGAGAATCTGAGGCCCGCAAAAAACAAAAAGTCATAGAAGTTAAGGAAATCAAGTTCCGACCCGGTACAGATACACATGACTACGATGTCAAAATGCGTAGTGTATTCAAATTCCTGGACAACGGCGATAAAGTGAAGATAACGCTTCGCTTTCGTGGACGGGAAATGGCCCATCAGAATTTGGGTCGTGAACTTCTTGAACGTGTGGCAGATGATGTTCAAGAAATGGGGAAAGTAGAAAACATTCCTAAGATGGAAGGTCGCCAAATGACTATGATGATTGGTCCACTAACCAAGTAACATTAGTTTTCAAGTTAAGCATATAAACGATTTTTCTAGCAGGTTCTTTGCATCGACAGTATTGTTTAAAAAAATTTAGTCAAGTTGGGTCGACGGGGTTGTGGGCGAGTTGGAAGTTCTTTTAACAAGCCTCCAACTGACATTTTAGCAAAACTTTCCGCACTACAGGCAACCCCACACGCAATGCGTGATAAAATCCAATCGATTCCATTTAGCGCTACAGAGCGTGCACAACCAGGTAGACCAATCACGGGCTTATCTCCCAACGAGCCCAGAAATAAAAGATTACCGGGGTCTACAGGCATGCCAAAACATGTAACCGGCCCTCCCGCCTTTCGAACGGCAACTGGTGCTACATCATTTATATCTGAGGTCGCGGAACTTGTTAAAATTTATAGTAGGTCAGTCTTAAGGCCTGCCAATGCTATAGCCATCGCCTCAGCATCATGCGGCAAGCGTTTTACGTTCTTTATATTGATATTTAATGCCAGGAGTCGCCCATTTATTGCCTCTAATCGTTTTTCGCCTGCTCCACCTTTGCTTTCACTCATTACAAGCGAGGTAGTTTTTATAGTCGGATGTAGCAGCCGGATCGCACCTCTTCCTATAAAGCAAGCCTGTTTTAAATAATTTTTTGGTACGGCTTAACTGATAATTTTTACAGTCGCCACAAGTCCGCCTTCTCTCGTTTGTTGATATTGCGATACTGTCGCACAACTAACTGATCATTGGATCTATCGAGTTGAGCCCAATTAGTTTCTCAACATTCTGACAAATTATGCCTGGCCCGGTTGCAAACAAATTTACTCTACCTGTAACAGGAATACTAAGTCTTATCCCATGTGATTTGTCCACAAGAAGGGGTTCAGCTAAAAGCCTCGCCGCTTTATCTTCGCCCACATCATCTTTTTCAAGACGAGCAACCTTAATGGCATCACATCCTTATGACCTTAAGGAAATTATATGATCCGCCGTTAACAACAATCCCTTTTTAAGGCGTTCACTGGAAATATTCAAGTAGTGGGCAAGAATGGCACCTTCCGCTTCTTCAACTGGGACTTTTGCAAAAATCACCTAGTCCTCCTAAGGCATTTCACCATTTCACAAAGAATTGATAATGCAATCTCTGCGGGCGTAGCTGATCCTATCGCCAATCCAACGGGACCATGGATGCGCGACATTTGGTTGTCTGAATACCCCTTTTTTTCGAGACGGCTTATACGCTGCGCGTGTGTTTTTTTTGAACCAAGCGCACCAACGTAAAAATAATCCGAAGATAAAGCAAATTCGAGTGCTGGATCGTCTATTTTGGGATCGTGAGTCAGCAAAACAAGTCCTGTACGTCTATCATTACCAAGTTTTTCCAAGGCATCGCTGGGCCATTCGATAATAATTTTTTCACCAGGAAAACGCTCTTCTGATGCGAAGCTTTCACGTGGGTCAATTAAAACAGGATCAAATCCGGTCAATCGTGCCATAGGTATTAGAGCCTGTGCAATATGAACGGCCCCTACCACAACCATCCGCACGGGCGGGTTATAAACAGCGATGAATGTTTCCCGGTCTTCCTCTAATCCAGAGGTGTCCATCAGCATGCGAGTTTCATGCCCAGAAAAAGCTAAGGTACTCTTACCTGAGTTTATATTAACACAGTATGCTACAGGGCAACGTTGCGCTCGACAGTCTAAAAGTTGCTCCAGCAATTCCACTGGTAGTATCGATCCAATTGGCTCCAGAAAGACGCAAATTCTTCCCCCACACGCCAAACCAGCTGCGAAAGCATCTGCATCACTGACACCGTATTCCAACAATCTGCATTCTCCAGTTTCCAGCGCGTCAATAGCTTCAAAAACAACAGCTGCCTCTACGCAACCACCAGAAACGGAGCCGTGCATTTCTCCTTCTCTATTGACAACAAGTTGACCGCCGACACGACGTGGAGCAGACCCCCAAGTCTCAACAACCGTTGCCAAAATAGCACCTTTGCCATTTTTATGCCAAGCGAGTGCAATTTCAGGGATATTTTCAAATGGAATTTCAGTCTCAGTACTCATTTTTAACTCAATCTGTGCGGGCCATCAGATAGATTTTAATAGCCGATTCTTTTCGCCTACATCTTCGCGAGAAGATATAATCTTAGCTAAATTCTTCAGAGAGGCAATCGAATGGCTAGCGCGAAAACTGTCCACATGGGGAAGCAATGCGCGAATCCCGGTCGTTTTGGCCAAAAATTTATCTCATCCTAGAAGCGAATTTAGCCAACTTAAGCGTTTCGATCTTAAATGCAGGCGTTGCATCTCTTGAGCAAGATCATTTTCGCGATCACGATCAAGACCATCTGTTATAAGCAAAACCACAGCACCGTGACTCACCACGCGGCGGGCCCAGTCATTATTAAATTGGTGAAGACACATAGCTATCCTTGTTCCACCCTCCCAATCCTGCGCCTCCGTACCAGCGGCAGCTAAAGCTGCATCGGCATCTTTGGCACGAAGATGCCGAGTGATATTTGTAAGACGCGTCCCAAATGTAAATGCATATACCTTAGCCCACCCGGCTCCTTTATGTTTTGCAACCGTATGTAGAAAATGAAGTAAGATCCTACTGTATTGGCTCATTGAGCCTGATATATCGCATAAAACTATCAAATTTGGCCAGTACACCTTACGATTTTTAAAGAACAAATCCCGAATGTCGCCTCCTTGCCGGATGGAGTGGTGTAAAGTTTCTGGTTTATCAAAATATTTGCCATTCGGATTTATAGATATGCGCCGGGAGGGCCTAGGTTTCACAGGAAGAGTTAGCCGCGCGATCATTTTTTTGGCGATAGAGATCTCTTGATTGCTCATCTGTTCAAAATCAAGGGTTTTTAATCTTTCTTTTTCCAAAATAGTACAAGAAGCGTCAATTTCTAAAAATTTTTCTACTTTTTTATCGTTCACTCGCCGTTTTAAAAAATCTGGTTCCAGACCATCTAACAAAGCTTCAGCAGCCCGTTTTTCAGCTGCATGTGAAGCTCGTTTTTTCTGCACCCCTTTATTTGTGAGCAACATCATAGACATCATATGCTCCAAATAACGCGGATCACGCTAATAAAGTCTAAAAATCTGTGCAAATACGTCACGATGTTCCGGACGGTTCACAAAGCAAGCATGAAGCGCACAGTAGAAGTCTTTTTTGCCGAAAAACCGATTGCTCGAACTGCCTCAACAGCAACTATCACATGTCCCGTTCCGATAGGCAGGCCTGCCCGCCGCAAAGCGCGAGCAAAATAAACTATATTTTGGGCAATTTTCGGATGTTTAGGAATGTTTAGCGATATAATTTCAGACATATTAATAGTTCTATTTTTGGGGATATTGGATAATCAAATGTCATACAGATAGTTTTATGGAACTATGTGCCTCTTCCAGAATACGTGTCGCTTCCGACCCTTGCAGCTCTATATCATCCAGATACTTTAAGATAGCCCCCAAAGTATTTGAAATTACTTCAGGACTTAATAAAATTATATCCCATGCTAACAAACATTTCACCCAATCGATAGTTTCTGCAACACTTGGCTTTTTAAAAAAGTTTCATCACGCAATTTCTGTATAAACGCAACCACTTCTTGGCTTAAACGTTCTGCTGCTTCTGGAACTTTTGCGTTCAATATTTCAATCTCGCTCTGAGTCGGGATAGTCTAACCAGTGATATAAACAACGCCGCTTAAGCGCATCGTGCACCTCGCGCGTTCGGTTAGAAGTCATTATAACAATTGGTGTTTCAGGTACCTTAATGGTGCCGAGTTCCGGAATAGTGACCTGAAAATCTGAAAGCGCTTCTAGCAAAAATGCTTCAAACGGCTCATCTGTTCGATCTAATTCGTCTATCAATAGAACTGGTGCCCCTTTCATCGGGCTGCATTGCCTCCAAAAGTGGTCTACGAATGAGAAAATCCTCACTATAAAGTTCAGACTGAAGGCCTTTACGATCCGTTTCTCCTGAGGCTTCGGCAGTTCTGATGGCGATCATCTGGGCCGGAAAATTCCACTCGTAAACCGCTTTCGCTGCATCCAGCCCCTTACAACATTGCAGTCGAATTAGCCTACGATCCAAAACAGTCGCTAGTGCCTTTGCAATTTCAGTTTTTCCCACTCCTGCCTCACCTTCAAGAAAAAGAGGGCGACCCAGACTAAGTGATAAAAATATGACTCTGGCCAACGGATGATTACAAATGTAACAGCAAGTGGATAGTTCTTGCCGAACCGAATCAATGGAATTGAAATTTTGCATCAGATTTCCTTATTGAAGCAGTACGTAGTTACAACCTAGTGTATTAAGGTCAACCAGGTAGGCAGCCTCCAAAGCTTAACTATTTCAACGTAAACCTTTTTCATCAGAGCCTTTTCAAAGGTCAAATTCAAGATTCAGATTACCATCATATTATGACGTTCAATCTTATCTGTAGATTAAAAATTGTTAACAAAAATCAGCAAGAGTATGTACGGTAGGCCGATACTGAGTTCAGTTACTAAGTAACAATGTTTATTTGATTTACCTGGGAAGCGTTGTCTAAAAATATTTTATCCTAAAAAAGCGTTAGAAAAATAAAATCCGATTTCAAATCGTGTTTGAGGCACGTTCGTACATTTTCAACGCGTGTACAAATTTACTCTTATCCACCAGAAAACGATAAACAGACAAAGTTAATGTAAATACTTTTACTTTCTATATAAATCAGGCGACTTTGGGCCTTTTAACTATTGAGGCTTTTGCTAGTGTTTAAGTTGAATGGCCTTTAAAAAAATGAGGATTACAGACGACGTTCTCTGGCAAACCAATAATTAATAGTATAAAGCCGCAGCGAATGGCGAAGGCAATCAACATCATCCAGCCTGATGACTGGCACTTGCACTTAAGGGACGGCGCTCTGCTACAATCGGTACTCCCTGAAAGCACGCGCCATTTTAATCGTGCTTTGATTATGCCCAATCTTGTTCCTCCTGTTGTTAATTCACAGGATGCTATCGCCTATAAACAACGAATTCTTAACGTAATGCCTGAAGGAGCAAAATTTGAACCAAAAATGACATTCTATCTGACAGAGGATACCGACCCAAAAGATTTAACCTCAGCCTTTGAGAGTGGTCTAATCACATCGGTAAAACTCTATCCAGTAGGCGCAACCACAAACTCTGAGTCAGGAGTGAAAAATTTTGATAATGTCCATAATATCCTAGAGAGAATGACAGAGATTGGATGCCCTCTATGTGTTCACGGTGAAGTAACAGACGAAGACGTAGATATCTTTGATCGCGAAGCTGTGTTTATTGAACGAATCTTGGATCCAATTAGGCAAAAATTTCCAAATCTGAAAATTGTGTTAGAACACATAACCACAATCAATGGGGTGGAATATGTTAAAAGTGCGGAGCACAATCTCGCAGCAACGATCACCGCCCATCATTTATTTTTAAACCGGAACCATATATTTATAGGTGGTATTCGACCGCACTATTATTGCTTACCGATTGCAAAACGCGAAAAACATCGTCTCGCCCTGCGAGAAGCTGCGACCAGTGGTAACAAAAAATTCTTTTTGGGAACTGACAGTGCGCCGCATTTGGATACACTAAAAGAAACTGCATGCGGTTGCGCTGGTTGCTTTACCGCTAGCAATACAATGGCGCTATTGGCACAAGTCTTCGAAGACGAAAACAAGTTGAACAAACTTGAAGGCTTTACAAGCCGCCATGGAGCATCCTTTTATAATGTTCCACCTAATACTGGAAGACTAACTTTGATAAAAACTGATGAGCCTGTCAGCTTTCCAAAGAACCTAACCACAGCCGCCGGCAATGTTACTATATTTGCACCGAATCAGGCCATTTATTGGCGAGTTTCTGACAATACTACTTAAGAAAGGCATCAAATGCTGCCAACCAGTTTTCCTGACAAAAAAGAGATTGCGAAATTAACCGCCAGCATGCTGCTTGAAATAAAGTCCGTTGATTTTAATAGTAAAACCCCTTTTACTTTAGCTTCCGGATTACCTAGCCCCACCTATGTTGATTGTAGAAAACTTATGAGTTTTCCGCGCATCCGTAGCACCCTGATGGATTTTTTGACAGTGACGATACTACGTAATATCGGTTTTGAGGCTTTTGATAACGTTTCAGGAGGGGAGACGGCAGGCATACCCTTTGCCGCCATGGTCGCAGAACGCATGGCACTCCCGATGACATATGTACGAAAAAACCCAAAAGGTTACGGTCGAAATGCGCGTGTAGAAGGTCTTATGCGCGAAGATGACCGAGTGTTACTAGTGGAAGATTTGACCACCGATGGAAACAGTAAAATTAGCTTCATCAACGCAATCAGGAAAACAGGAGCTAGCTGCAATCATACGGCAGTTATTTTTTACTACGATATTTTCAAAAATGCCAAGCCACTACTTAGCAATAATGGCATCACTCTTCATTATCTATGTACGTGGTGGGATATTTTGGCAGAAGCAAAAAAACGCAATGCATTTGATCATGAGACTTTGACCGAAGTGGAACGCTTTTTGGAAGATCCGGAAACGTGGCAAGATAAATGCAAAAAAATTTAAACCTATAATGAAAAAAGTTTATCCACGAGCATCGAATGGTCGCAATATCTATGTATCAAGTATATTTTTTACACAAAATGTATTATTCCACAATTTATCCACAGAAACATACAATTTGCCATTGAAAGCCTTGACCGTTTATCAGAAGAGGATAAAACACACAGGGTAAACATGAACGAAATATCAGATATAAATGCTGCAGGATCAGATCTGCAACACTTAGAGAATATTCCGCATTCTATAGAAGCTGAACAACAAATTTTGGGTGCAATTCTGACGAATAACGATGTTTATTATCGGGTATCTCAAATAATTAAAGCCACCCATTTCTTTGATCCAGTACACGCCAAAATTTTTAATATAGCAGAAGATCGCATAACGAGTAATAAATTAGCCTCACCGGTTACTATGGCGAGTTTCATGGAAAATGATGAGGGATTGAAGGAACTCGGAGGCTCCGAATATCTTGCCCGTCTTGCAGCGTCTGCTATCGCAGCCTTTGCCGCGCCTGATTATGCACAGATGATCTACGATTTTGCAATCCGGCGTAAATTAATTCTTTTAGGTCAAGATATCAGTGCCCGCGCTGCGGATGTGAACATTGAAGACGACCCAGATAATCAGATAGTGACCGCAGAACAAGCACTTTATCAATTGGCTGAAACGGGAGAAGACGTGAAGGGATTTCAGTCTTTCCTTGCAGCAGTTACAACTGCAGTTAAAAGTGCAGGTAACGCCTTTAAGCGAGATGGCGGTCTCTCTGGAATATCGACAGGCTTAATTGATATGGACAAAAAGCTGGGTGGTATGCACAAATCAGACCTTTTGATCCTTGCCGCTCGCCCCTCAATGGGAAAAACATCACTAGCGACAAACATTGCATTTTCAATTGCAAAGGCCTATCAACGTGGAAATCTCCAAGATGGAAGTGAAGGAACCATTAATGGTGGAGTGGTTGGCTTTTACTCGCTGGAGATGAGTGCGGAACAGCTTGCAGCGCGAGTACTGTCGGAGGCCTCGGAAGTTCCGTCTGAACAAATTCGAAGAGGAGATATGACTGAGACTGAGTTTCGTCGATTTGTTCATGCAGCCAAAACTTTGGAGAGTTGTCCTCTGTTTATCGATGATACTCCTGCACTGCCAATCTCACAACTGGCGATACGAGCACGGCGACTAAAACGTATTCATGGGCTTGATCTATTGATAGTTGACTATCTTCAACTTGTTCGTCCGGACAGTGCTAAAGACAACCGCGTAAACGAAGTATCTGAAATCACACAAGGCCTAAAAGCTCTCGCTAAAGAACTTGAGATCCCGGTACTTGCTTTGTCCCAGCTGTCACGCCAAGTAGAGAACCGCGAGGATAAGCGCCCGCAGCTGGCGGATTTGCGTGAATCTGGATCCATAGAACAGGATGCGGATGTGGTGATGTTCATCTATCGCGAGGAATATTACAAAGAACGTGAGAAGCCCAGTGATCACGAACTTGAAAAAATAGCGCAGTGGCAGGATGATATGGAACGGCTTCACGGAAAAGCGGAAGTCATTATTGGCAAGCAACGGCATGGTCCTATTGGAATAGTTGAGCTCAGCTTTGAAGGAAAATTTACGCGCTTTGGCAACCTTGCGAAATCTTGGCAACAAGAAAACATTCAAGATTATTGAATTCGAATTTTATCTATGCGTTCTGCGCAAAATTAGATAAATTAATTCCTAATTTTTTTGCTAAATAAGACAAGGCATACTTCCGAGAAATAAGTCATTTACAAATAGGATCGCTACGTTTCGACAAAGACAAAATCTGATTATCCTCGATCATTTTTTGATCGTTACCTGAAAAAATTCATAGTTCCGACCTCCAACTAAATTACTACTCAGTAAGGAAAGTTAATTATTAATAGCTGACTGATCCAATTGGGTTATAAAAGCAACAAAAGCGTTGATTTGAAAGACAATATGTTCAGGGTCTTAAGGATTTACAAAATGACCTTAGCAGAGGTAATTTAACACGTTGTTCTGAGTTAGGAGTATTTGAAGGGCGCCACCGGTGAGGGAAATTAAATTTATCAAACAGTTTTTTACATGATTAAATTTTGGAGCATCATCTGAATTTGGGCCTTAGATGCTTCAAAACATTCCTTTATGGTTGGTCGATACTCGAAGTATTCTTTGAAAAAAATATTACGATTGAGTTTTATGTTCCTTTTTCAATCTGAATTGGAAGATTAACACAGGAAAGCTCAAAAAATCTAAAAGTATAAAAAAATTTTAAATTTTTGTTTTGCCTTACTACCTCCACAAAGCATTAGACTCGGCAAATTCAAAAAATAATTTTGATTCTGCTTGACCTTACGTATCAGCCAGTAAAAAAAGCACCATGAGTACAGCAAAACTGACGATCGATTTAGGCGCAATATTGACGAATTGGAGACGCTTGAATTCCATGGGCCCTTCGGAAACCGGCGCTGTTGTTAAAGCCAACGGTTATGGCCTCGGTGCTGAGCGGGTTGCAGGAGCGCTTGCCTCAGCAGGTGCCAGGAGCTTTTTCGTAGCTGTAGCAGAGGAAGGCCCAGCTGTTCGAAAGGTCGTTGGTCATGAGGCACAGATCTATATCTTTTCAGGTCATATGGTGGGAGACACACAATATATTCAAAATCATGACCTTATCCCATTAATAAATTCTGTAGATCAACTAATTTATCATGTTGAGTTGCTACAGAACCATCCATTTGGCATCCAACTTGATACAGGCATGAATCGATTGGGTATGGAACCGAAGGAGTGGCAAGCAGTTAGGGAGTTAGCTTTGCAACTAAATCCAAAGCTAATAATGTCTCACCTTGCCTGCGCAGATGATCGAGAACATGCGATGAATGTAGAACAGCATAGGTTATTCCTTGAGCTGACGAATGATGTAGCAGCGCCGAAGTCCCTCGCAGCCACAGGGGGGATATTACTTGGAAAAGACTATCACTTCGACCTTACTCGTCCTGGTATCGGTCTTTTTGGTGGTCTACCTTTTGAGGAAGCAAAACCAGTGGTTTCACTTGATATCCCAGTTATTCAGATTCGAGATATTAAGGCGGGCGAAAGCGTTGGATACGGTAACACGTGGACAGCTCCAACTCCGCGTAAGATAGCGACAATCTCTGCCGGCTATGCCGATGGTATTATTAGGGCAATGGGATCGAACACTTCTTTGTATTCCGCAGGCATCCAATGCCCAGTTGTCGGCCGTATTTCAATGGATTTGATTGGTATCGATGTTAGCGAATTAGCAGCACCTCCAACTAGTCTTTCTTTATTGAACTCAACCCAACGGATTGATCATTTGGCAGCTAATGCAGGGACAATCGGGTATGAACTTTTAACCTCCTTTGGCGGACGCTACAAACGTCTCTACAGAGAGGGATAAGCATGAGAATGAGTATTAACTCAGCACTCGGAAACATAGGGCGCAGCACGATTAGTTTTTTAGCAGCACTAGGAAGAGTTGTACTTTTTGCATTTGAGACGTTTCGCGAAATGATTTCTGGACCATTCTATGTTCGTGAACTTTTTGTATGCTTGGTCCAAATTGGCTGGTTATCGCTTCCAGTTATTGGGTTGACTGCTTTGTTCACTGGCGGAGCTTTAGCGCTCCAAATATATGCTGGAGGTGCACGTTTCAATGCAGAAGCCGTGGTACCTTCAATAGTTGCAATCGGGATGACTCGCGAGCTTGGCCCTGTACTTGGTGGGTTAATGGTTGCCGCTCGCGTGGCAAGCTCTATTGCCGCAGAAATTGGCACCATGAAAGTAACCGAGCAAATTGACGCACTGGTTACCTTGTCTACCAAGCCGATGAAGTATCTCACCATTCCTCGTGTAGTAGCTGCAACAGTAGCAGTTCCCCTTCTTGTTGCTGTGGGAGATGCCATCGGTATCATGGGCGGATATATGGTGGGTATTTCACGTCTTGGCTTCAACGAAGCCGCATATATTAAAAACACAGTCGATTTTCTACACACTTGGGACATTTTAAGCGGAATGATCAAAGGTGCGGCTTTTGGCTTCATCGTGGCGCTTATGGGTTGCTACTATGGCATGAATTCCAGTCAGGGAGCACAAGGAGTTGGTAAAGCAACTAAATCTGCAGTTGTCGCTGCAAGTGTATTGATTTTAATATCCAATTATATTTTGACAGAGGCTTTTTTTACCAAATGATCCAACTTCAAAACGTACATAAAAGTTTTGGAAATAACCACGTCCTCAAGGGTGTCAATATGGATGTGGGTAAAGGAAAATCCCTTGTAATTATTGGTGGGTCAGGTACAGGAAAGTCCATAATTTTAAAGTGTATACTTGGTCTTGAAAAACCCAATCAGGGTCAAATTTTACTTCATGGTAAGGATATTAACAGAACCAACCGTGAAAACTTTTTTGCTCGCTTCGGCATGTTATTTCAGGGTGGAGCACTTTTTGACAGCCTGACAGTCTGGCAAAACGTTGCCTTCAAAATGTTGCGCGGTAAATTAAAAAAAACGAATGCCGAAGCGCGAAATATTGCGATCGAAAAACTGCGTCACGTAGGTTTGAAACCAGAAGTGGCTGATAAATATCCCGCAGAACTATCTGGTGGTATGCAAAAGCGCGTTAGTCTTGCCCGCGCGATAGCCGCCAATCCTGAGATCATCTTTTTCGATGAGCCAAACACAGGGCTTGATCCAATTATGTCTGGAGTTATTAATGATCTAATCCGTGAAATCGTAGTTGAAATGAAAGCAACAGCCATAACGATCACGCACGACATGTCCTCTGTGCGTGCGATTGCCGATAAAGTAGCTATGCTCCATGACGGCAAAATTCGATGGACAGGCTCAATTGAAGAAATGGAGCAAAGTGATGATCCATACCTTACTCAGTTTATAAATGGGCATTCACATGGCCCAATTGAGACAATTCGATAATGGGCAATCTTTTTCAACCAGCACCCGAATTCGTTTTTTTTATCTTCTTTAAAAAATATATATTCATTCAACTTTTGTGTATTTTGTGTCTGTTAAGGATTTATGCTCATCGAACTCGCTTCGACTGGCTCGCGATGGGGAGCTTTATACTTGGAGTTATCATACTTTTTTGCCATTTTGGGTTCAATTTTCTTGGTATCTATGAGGGTATTCTTCTTGATTATGGCACTTGGTTCGTTAGGTGGCATAACGGGTCGGCTACTCTGGCTTTGGCATCTCTTCCATTGCTTTTAACGAACTGCTACCAAAATAATCGTTGGTCCTGGATCGACCTAATCCATGGAGCTATGCTTGGTGTTTTGGCGATGCTTTATTGGACGACAGTTATACTAATTTAAACAACAAATTATTAAGCCAAACTGTTCTTTTCTATTTCCAAACAGGGTAAAAATAATCGCCTTAAACTAATATTTTTGACCTAAAAGAACCTTGAAAACACAGTCTTATATTTCGAAATTCAGCATGATACCCAACATTTCCGTGAAAGTTAATTTTGAATTTTTACTATTAAACTTTTGTAAATAGACATTTATTGTGACCTTAGTGTTCTAGCTCAATCAAAATTTTAAGTTCTTGCCTTAAAGATCAAAACTTGGCACCTAAAGCCCATGATAAAATCTAAAGTTTTCGTATGCTCTGTTTGTAATAATATAACTTCTAAATGGTCAGGACGCTGCGAAGTATGCGATGAATGGAACAGTATTTCCGAAGATAACGGTATTTCGTCCGGAGCTGGCAAGGGTACACTCGGAAACACCCGCGGTACATTGATTAAATTGACAGGGCTTTCAAGCGAAAGTGCGTTGCCTGTTCGGACCTTAAGCGGCATTAAAGAACTAGATATTGTGCTCGGAGGCGGCTTGGTAGATGCAAGTGCAACATTGGTAGGTGGTGATCCTGGCATTGGCAAGTCAACGCTCTTGTTGCAAGCAGCGGCCCAATTTGGGCAAACCGGTATGAAAACTCTCTATATTTCTGGCGAAGAAGCTAGTGCTCAAATCCAACTACGAGCAAAGCGCCTTGGCCTCAAAGCCGCCAATGTTTCACTTGGTACAGAAACTAACCTGAGAAACATTCTCACAACCTTGAAGGAAGAAAAACCTGAATTGGTGATAATCGATTCAATACAGACTGTTTGGGCCGATAGTGTTGACAGCGCACCTGGTAGCGTAAGCCAAGTTCGGGCAACTGCTCATGAACTGACGAGTTTTTCCAAACGTCACGGGATTTCAGTGGTTTTAGTTGGTCATGTTACCAAAGAAGGACTAATCGCTGGTCCTCGTGTTGTAGAGCATATGGTAGATACTGTATTATATTTTGAGGGTGCACGCGGACATCAGTTTCGAATCCTGAGGGCAGTTAAAAACCGCTTCGGACCAGCCAACGAAATCGGTGTGTTTGAAATGACTGGACGGGGCCTTAACGAAGTGCCTAACCCGTCTTCACTTTTTTTGTCAGAACATGGTGAGCACAGTCCAGGGTCCGTTGTATTTGCCGGTATAGAGGGTACGCGTCCTTTATTGGTCGAATTGCAAGCTTTAGTCGCACCAACTATTCATAGCCAACCAAGACGTGCAGTAATAGGCTGGGACTCAGGTCGCCTCGCTATGGTTCTTGCGGTGTTAGAATCAATATGCGGAACAGCATTTACGGGTCATGATGTGTACCTCAATGTGGCGGGAGGCCTAAAAATTTCAGAGCCTGCAGCGGACCTAGCAGTCGCTGGGGCACTCCTTTCGGCCTTGTATAACCTGAGCTTACCTAAAGGCACAGTCATTTATGGAGAAATAAGTCTATCCGGCGCACTAAGACCAGTTGTCCATACAGAAAACAGATTAAAAGAGGCGGCAAAACTTGGTTTCTCACGGGCCATTGCACCAGCACAAGAAAAACAAAATTCACTGCCTCATATTGAATTTGAAAAAATGGTTGATCTTAAATCTTTCGTATCTAGCATGTTTAAAGAAAAATCAGGATAGAGAATCCGGGGCGGGCACAGTATGGAAGGTTTTAATATAGTAGACGGCGCAATTTTTTTAATTGTACTTCTGTCTGCTCTTCTAGCCTATGCCCGCGGCATAGTACGTGAAATAATGGCAATTCTTGGGTGGATTGCAGCAGCATTTGTCGCATTTATCTTTGCACCTCAAGTTAAACCATTGGTCAAAGAGATACCCATAATAGGACCAATAATTTCAGATAGCTGTGAGTTGTCCATAATTGCCTCTTTTGCTGGAGTCTTTGCTATTGCACTTGTGATTTTTTCATTTTTTACACCTCTGCTTACGTCGGTAATTAACAAAACAGGTGCGGGAAGTGTAGACCGCGCTTTTGGGTTCCTTTTTGGCGTATTTAGAGGAGTTGCTCTCATTGCTATAATGTTTTTTGCCTACAAATCTATTTTCAGTGCTGAGACCTTTCCTACGATAGACAAAAGTCGCTCGGCGGTAATCTTTGGAAATGTTGTTACAAATATTGAAGGACGCAATCCCGAGCGAGCACTTGGATGGATCACGGAGCAGTACGAACAGCTCGTAAATGTTTGTAATAATGAATAAAGCTTAAATTAGAAGATATATGCAAATATTTTTTAGTAGACTAGCCCACGGAAACTTTTTATAGCCGTGATCAACTGAATTTCTTTAACAGCAGCATCTTTTGAAGATATTGACGTCAAATAAAACAAAAAACCATCGAAAAATTTGATTTCTTCACTAAATAAAAGATTTTTTCCCTCTAATTACTACTTAAGATAACAAGGAAAGTTGATGGAATTTTTCTTTTGAACTTTGATCTATCAACCCCGTTGGATAATCTCCAGTAAAACAATGATCCGTAAAAGCAGGATGCTTGGCGTTTCTTCCGCAAGGGAAACCCATAGCTCGGTACAAACCATCGACACTTAGAAATTTTAATGAATCGGCACCAATGTAACTGCGAATTTCATCGATACTTTTATTTGAAGCCAAGAGTTCATCTTTTACTGGAGTGTCTATACCATAATAGTCTGGAAACTTTATTGGAGGGGCCGTGATCCTCATATGGACTTGTTGCGCCCCCGCTTCTCTCATCATCCTTACAATTTTCGTAGATGTGGTCCCTCTTACTAGCGAGTCATCAACCAGTATGACTTTCTTTCCATCAACAAGTATTCGATTGGCATTATGTTTCAATTTTACTGAAAAAGCTCTAATAGACTGCTGTGGTTCTATGAATGTCCTACCAACATAGTGATTTCTAATAATGCCCAACTCGAAAGGTATATCCGAGGTATCCGCATATCCGATTGCCGCTGGGACACCGCTGTCCGGTATGGGGATTACCAAATCCGCTTTTATTGGTGATTCCTTAGCTAACTCTTGACCAAATTTTCTTCGGCACTCATAGACACTATGACCACCTAATATGCTATCAGGCCGAGCGAAATATATGTATTCAAATATACATGGCCGTTTGGGTCTAACTGGAAATGGTTTTATGGACTCCAAACCTGACCGCGTAATGACTATCATCTCACCGTTTTCGACCTCCCGAACAAATTCGGCTCCAATTATATCTAATGCACAAGTTTCAGAAGTTAGTATGTAACTCCCATCCAATATCCCCAAAATAAGTGGCCTAATTCCACTTGGATCTCTTACGCCAATCATATTTTTCGTTGTTAAAGTTACAAATGCATAAGCTCCATCAATCTGGTATAGACTATCAATAAAACGCTTTACTATTGATTTTTCTTTTGACTTTGCAATTAATTGTAAGACCGTTTCCGTGTCAGATGTAGTTTGGAAGATGGATCCTTCATTTACAAGATTTTCCCGTAAAGTCAGACCGTTGGTTAGATTACCGTTGTGCGCCAAAGCCAAACCGCCAATAGATAGATCAGCAAATAATGGTTGAACGTTTTTTAAAGCTGAACTCCCTGTCGTTGAATATCTAACGTGACCGATTGCTGTATTCCCAGGAAGGCAAGCTAATATCTTATTATCTGTAAAGTTATCGCTTACTAGACCCATCCTACGTTCTGCATGGAATAAACCATCATCAAAGGTAACTATTCCGGCCGACTCTTGCCCTCTATGTTGTAATGCGTGTAGGCCAAGAGCAGTCAGAGCAGCAGCATCCGAGTGCCCATAAATGCCAAAAATACCACACTCATCCTTCGGCTTCCCATAATAAACAGGATAATAATCGCCAAGAACTATTTTGGACAAATCAAATACTCCAGAATATTTTTTATTTATGGCCAGACCACTAATGCGTTTTAAGTTGGATGTCACCAAAGTTTTCGACAGGTCACATCTATTTTGGTCTTTGGCGTTTACATTTAGATTGTTGATTGTGCGGCTTTGAAAAACCGATAGCGACCTGCCTACTACAAATAATATGAAATGCCACTATCACATACGAACGATTTTAAAAAAGAGATTGTGAGCTGTTTAACGCGTTCTGTGTCCACTTATTTTATAAAACTATATCAACATCACGTTGACCTTCATTGTAAAATTGCCCATCAGCCCATTATGGAACAAAAAATTGCACTTATAACCGGTGCGTCAAGAGGCCTTGGCGCAGCCTTAACCGAAGCCATAGCTACAACACACCACGTTATAGCAGTGGCACGCACCACTGGTGCGCTTGAAGATCTTGATGATCGGATTCAAGAGAAGGGTGGTAAAATTACATTGGCTCCTATGGATATAACTAAAAAAGAAGCGATGGCGCATTTGTGTAAGTCGCTGTTTGAACGTTGGGGTATGATTGATCTCTGGGCCCATACAGCCATTCATGCAAGTCCACTGACTCCAGCTGATTCACTGGACGCTAAGGATTGGGAAAAATCTATTGCTGTAAATGTAACGGCAACAGGTAATTTGATTTCTTATGTTGCGCCACTCTTAAGAGATTCATCAAATGTAATTTTTTTCGAAGATTCACAGTCAGGAAAAAAATTTTTTTCTGCCTATGGCGCAACTAAAGCTGCTCAAATTGCCCTTGCCAAAAGCTGGCAGGCGGAAAATACCCGGTTTGGCCCAAAAATTAAAATCGTAAGTCCTGCAGCAATGCCTACAGCAACGAGGGCGAGATTTTACCCGGGTGAGGACAAAACCATTTTGAAAAGCCCAAAGTCAGAGGCTGAACGCATTCTGTCTTGTATCGTTCAATAGAATGGCAACGGCAGGATAAAAAAATCTATACGCTTTTACACTTGTTAAAAATCTCTAAGCCCTTGCATCTGGACGTAGAAAGGCTTTAGGAACTTTCATATTTTCAGTTGTTTGGACCAGCACGGAAAGGATGAAAGGATCAAAATGCAATTTTCCCTTAGCCAAGAACAAACTGCAATCTGGGAAATGTCTCATGCTTTTGGGTGCGACCACATTTCACCTTTTGCCCGTAAATGGGAGGCTGAAGGCACAATCCCAAGAAGTTTATGGCATAAAGCTGCCGAGTTAGGTCTCGGCGGGATATATGTGTCCGAAAACAGAGGAGGAGCGGGTTTAAGCCGTTTGGATGCAACACTTGTTTTCGAAGCACTTGGTATGGCATGCCCATCCGTTTCTGCTTTTCTGTCCATCCATAACATGTGCGGTGGCATGATCGATACCTTCGGCAGCGAGAGCAGCAAAGCTAAGTGGCTCCCAGACCTATGTTCCATGAAAAAAATATTTAGTTACTGCCTTACCGAACCAGGTTCAGGTTCGGATGCAGCGGCTCTTAGAACTCGTGCAGAACTGACAAATGAAGGCTACGAGATCACCGGAACAAAATCTTTCATATCCGGTGGCTCATATTCAGACGCCTATATCGTGATGTGCCGCACCAGTGACAACGGCCCCAAGGGTATTTCCGCTATGATAGTGAAAGCTGATGCGGATGGACTAAGTTATGGTGCGCTAGAAGACAAAATGGGTTGGCGTTCTCAACCAACAACACAAGTTCAGTTTGATGCCTGCAAAGTCCTTTCGGAAAATTTGTTGGGCGAAGAAGGCAACGGCTTTTTATATGCGATGGCAGGTCTTGATGGTGGTCGTTTAAATATTGCAGCAAGTGCTATGGGTGGAGCACAGGCCGCATTTAACCAAACGCTTAAATATATGAAAGAAAGAAAAGCATTCGGAAAAACTCTTGATCAGTTTCAGGCGTTACAATTCAAACTTGCCGAGTTGGAGGTGAAATTAGAGTCCTCACGTGTGTTTTTGAGGAAGGCAGCTTGGAAGCTGGATAATAAGCAGGCGGACGCTACTAAATTCTGTGCAATGGCCAAAATGTATGTGACAGATGCCGCTTTTGACGTTGCCAATAGTTGCCTTCAATTACACGGTGGTTATGGTTATTTGGCAGAATACGGTATTGAAAAAATAGTCCGGGACCTTCGTGTACATCAAATTTTGGAAGGAACAAATGAAATTATGCGCATTATTGTTGCCCGAAATCTGCAAGAGTCACGATGAATGACATCAGCATAAGAAAAGAAGGCTATGCCGGACGCATAACATTGCAAAGGCCTGATGCGTTGAACGCTATGACCTATGAAATGTGTACAGCAATTAATTCAGCTTTACTAAACTGGAAGGATGATAAGGACATAAAACTGGTTGCAATCGATGCACTTGGTGATCGCGCGTTTTGCGCCGGTGGCGATATTGCTGACCTCTACGACTCTGGTAAAAGAGGTGATTACATTTATGGTCAAACTTTTTGGGCTCAAGAATATCGTATGAATGCAATGATCGCGAATTACCCGAAACCTTATCTCGCTTTGATGCAAGGTTTTACGATGGGTGGCGGTGTCGGAATTTCATGCCATGGCAGTCACCGCATTGTTGGAGAAAGCAGCAAAATTGCCATGCCAGAGTGCGGTATTGGTCTTGTTCCAGATGTTGGGGGGTCAGATATCCTTGCTCGTGCACCGGGTCATTTAGGTGAATATCTAGGCTTAACTGGCCATAGAATGAACGCTGGTGACGCTATCTATATTGGTTTTGCTGATAATTTTATTCCAGAAAATATTTGGCCAGAACTGATTGAAAAACTGCAGGAGACTGGCGATATATCCATAATAGAAAAATACTACAGCACACCTCCAGAGGGTACGCTTGATTTTATGAAAGATACGATTTCAGAGATATTTAATACTCCAGACTTAGCAGAAATAGTTAAGCGACTGACAAATAGATTAGATGAGTTTTCCGCAAGGAGCATAGAGGCTATTTTTAAACATTCGCCCCTTTCAATGGCCTGTTGCCTTTCCATCTTGGATCAACTGCGCAATGAGAAAAGTGGATTACATGAAGCTCTCAAATTAGAATATCGTTTCACTGCCAGATCTATGGAGCATGGCGACTTTATAGAAGGAATTCGTGCTAGATTAATCGACAAGGACAGAACTCCAAATTGGAAGTATGGCGTCACAAGTGTTCCAAAGAAGGCGGTTAGTTTGATGCTTAATCCACTTGGAAATTTAGAGTTGTCCTTTTAAGGAGGAAAAGATGAAAGTTGGATTTATTGGTTTAGGCAATATGGGGAAACCCATGGCGCTGAACCTTTTGGCTGCGGGTCATCAAGTAAAAGGGTTTGACACAGCTGCGATTAACGCGGAGGGAATCCCTATTGCCACATCTGCAACTGATGCAGCTTCTGAAATAGATATTTTAATCACGATGCTTCCAAATGGAACTATACTTCAAGCGGTTGCAGAAATGGTGCTGCCGGTTATGCCAAAAGATGCAGTTCTTTTGGATTGTTCTACAGTAGATGTGGATAGCGCTCGGCTTGTTGCGTCTATATCGGAAGCGAATAATATTATCCCATTGGATGCCCCAGTCTCTGGCGGTGTTGGAGGCGCTATGGCCGGCACACTAACTTTCATGGTGGGTGGTCCCAAAATTGGTTTTGAAAAAGCAACGCCTTTATTCAAAATTATGGGACAAAAGGCCGTTCTTTGCGGTCCATCAGGAAATGGTCAAGCGGCTAAGATCTGTAATAATATGATCTTGGGCGCAACAATGATAGTAACGTGCGAAGCCTTTGCAATGGCCGATAAGCTTGGACTTGAACGGCAGTCCATGTTTGATGTGGTAAGCACCTCCTCAGGCTATAGTTGGTCTATGAACGCTTACTGTCCTGCACCAGGCATCGGTCCATCGGCACCCTCTGATAATAACTACACACCAGGCTTCGATTCAGAACTTATGGTTAAAGATCTTCGCCTTAGTCAACACGCGGCCGAAATGATTGATGCTGATACACCGATGGGAAAATTGGCTCTTGAATTGTATGAGCAATTCGTTTTTGAGGAAAATGGAAAAGGCAGAGATTTTTCCGCTATGTTACCACGTTTTGAAAAGCGCAGCCGTTCTTAGAACAAAAACTTTAGTTCGTTGAGTAAACTCCTGAAAATTTGGGTAAGTATGTTAAGAACGTTTATATTTACATTTTACGGCCTATATAAAAAAGGCTATTATAAGTCCACCAAAAGCTAAAACATTCCTGGGAGTAAAAAAGTATAAGCCGCGAAGCATAAATTCATACGAAATTTGTAAGGACGCTTGAGCGTAAAAACAAAACATTTTAATCAGGTCCTTAGGGAAACGAAATTATATTTCCATTTCCACCAAGTTCAAAATTCGGATTTTTGACGACTGACAAAAGAATATGTTCATGTTAACCGAGAAAAGGGGCAAAGGCTTTCACGATGTATATCAAAAGCATAATCAAAGCGACAATAGTTTATATTTTGATTACGAGCGTAGTTTCGGCTCAAGCGGAATCCGATAGTCTATCTCTTGGTTCATCAATCGATCTTCCCGATATTGGAGAACCCTATCTGGCCGAAAAACTGGGTGATTGGTCCTTACGATGCGTTCGAATGCAAGATGGTAATGATCCCTGTGAAATGAACCAACTTTTGCTTAATGCAGAACGCCAACCGATGAGTGAGATATCTCTATTCAGGCTTCCTGCCATTCAAGGTGTGGTTGCCGGTGCCAATATTATTGTACCGTTGGAAACTTTACTCACCAGCCCTTTAATAATTTCTTTTAGTGCAGAAACGCGTAAACAGTATCCTTACAGCTTTTGCAATGAAGTAGGTTGCGTTGCGCGAATAGGATTTACAAGCGAAGAAGTGGATTTGATGAAAAACGGATCAGTCGCTAACATCACAGTGTCTCATATTTCTCGGCCCAATCAACCAATTACTTTTGGCATGTCCTTGAAAGGTTTCACTGCGGCTTATTCCAGAACGAGCGTTATTGCCCGTTAGATCAAATGATTTATATGCTTTTCATCAAGGCTTGGCAGAAATGATGCCTAGCACTGAAGCCGCCGCTCTTTCTCCCGGCGATTTTTCACCTTTTCCTAAAAGAATCATAGTTTCTTCCATTGCCTGTAACTGACCCTCAGGTTTATTCAAAACCTGCAATACGGAACGTGAAAGATTATCGGGAGTACAATCTGAGCCAATGAATTCTGGAACATGACGCTTATCTGAAACGAGATTCACTAGAGTTACGGTATCTATTTTAACGAGATGACCTATGATTTGCCGAGAGAAAAAGCCCATATCATACCCAATAACCATAGGAGTTTCACTTGCGGCAAGTTCTAGAGAAACGGTGCCTGATGCGGCAAGTGCAACGTTTGCTGCACGAAAAGCTGCCCTCTTTTGGGATAACGCTTCATCTGGTGTTTGGTATCGTGGATCAAGAAAGATCACTTCCTCTTGCCATTCAGAGATTAAGTCTCGGACCTCTGCTGCAATCGCCGGTGCAGCTGGCACAACAAAGCGCAGTTCAGGCGAAGATGATTTTAAATTCGACACTGCCTTACCAAAAATAGGCGCAAGGCGGTTTACTTCTGATATCCTTGATCCAGGTAAACACAACACCAAAGGTTCCTCACCAAGATTATAACTCGCGCGAAAGGCAGCTGCCTCATCGAGAGTAGCAATCGGTTCATCTGCAACTGGGTGGCCTACAAAGTGACAACTTATACCTGCCTTAGTCATGTATTTCGGTTCAAATGGTAGTAAAGCGAGCACATGATCTACAGACTTGGCCATTTTTTCTGCGCGCCTTGGTCGCCAAGCCCACACTGTTGGCGCCACATAGTGAATAATTGGGATGTCACTTTTCTTTCGCACAATATTAGCGACCCGCAGATTAAACTCTGGAAGATCAATCGTAATCAATACGTCTGGCTGTGCTTCTATAACAGCCTGTGCTGTTTGTGCTATGCGTTTTTTGAGAAAGAAATATTTCGAAACTATCTCACTCATACCCATGATAGAAATCTCTTTCATGGGGAACAAACTTTTGAAACCGGTATCTATCATATGCGAACCACCGATACCAACCAAAACAGGTGGCGAAGAAAGTAGCTTCCCAAAACCGTTGATCAGAGCCGCACCCAACCTATCGCCCGATGGCTCGCCGGCTATTAAAAAGAACTTCATACGATTGGTTCCAGCGCTTGAATAAAAACGCCAAGGGCTTTCGCACGCTCTATCAAAGCATCACGCTGTATCAATAGTACCGATTTCGGGGAGATCACAACGCCCGCTAGACCTGCATTAGCGATATTTTCAATCGTCTGCGGACCAATTACCGGAATATCAACCCGTAAATCCTGACCGATTTTGGGACGTTTTACGAGTATACCCTTTTGTTTGGGATTTCGCAGTCGCTTTTTCGTTTTACCAACAAAGTCTAATAACGCGTCCGTCCCTTGCAAAGTTTCAAGCCCCAAAACCATTCCAGCCTCCACTACAACGGCCTGCCCAATATCAACAGAGGCGGTCAGTGCTAGTAACTCATCCGCTTTACAAAGGTCAGGGATATAATGATTTGCCCATCCATCGACAACGCAGCCCTCCGGCACAAGAAGTGCTGGCAGTGCTTTCGCAGCACTAACTATTCCGAATCCTTGTTGAATGAATATTCCGATTATAAAACCCAATAAATGGTCGTCACCCTGCTTCATCATATCTGCAAGATCTACCTCTACAGATTTCATGAAAGGGTCAAACTCTTCAGAAACTAGAACTGGTCGTGACATAGAACCAGCGAATAGAACACGCCTGATACCTAGTTGTTTTAATGTTACAAACAGTTCGCCAAGCTTTTCGAACTTTGCAGAAATTAATCCTTTTTTTTGAAGTTGATGCGGCATGCCTTCAAATACTACAAATGTCGCAGCCGGCATTTCCAAGTCTAGAAGGACAGGCAATTGGCCATCGCCGGCAAGGATTGCCAAATCCTCATTCATTTCACTGCCCCGGTGTCATAAAAGAACGGTCTGTTTCTCCTGTCACAAACTGGACTATTCGCCTTACATATTCGCTATCACTGTCCTCACCAAGGCGATGAGCCCGTTCCTGAAAAGTACCCTCACCTTGTGCAAGCATTTGAAAGGCTGCTCTGAGCGCCATTATATCGCTGCGTGGCACACCTCTTCGTTTTAATCCAACTAGATTGAGACCATCAAGCTCTCCACGAGGGGCTTGCACCAAGCCATAAGGGATAACGTCATTGGTTACCATAGTCACCGCACCTATTATCGCCCCTTGCCCAATGCGTACAAATTGGTGAACTCCAGATAACCCACCCACAATGACATCATCGTCAAGTATACAATGGCCGCCCAAGGCAACACTATTTACTATAATGACTCTGTTAGCAACGTTTACATCGTGGGCTACATGACAGCCAGCCATAAACAGGCAATCGTCTCCTATTGTCGTCACTCCACCCCCACCTTCGGTTCCGGTATTCATAGTAACGTGCTCTCGAATACGATTACGAGCACCAATTTTTAATCGTGTAATTTCACCCTTAAACTTCAGGTCTTGCGGAATTTCACCGAGAACAGAGAAGGGGAAAACTACAGTATCCTCTCCAATTTCCGTCAATCCAGTGACCACGACATGGCTTTTGAGTTTAACACCATTTCCCAAAGTCACATCCGGACCGATATGGCAAAATGGTCCAATTTCACAACCAATGCCAATTTTGGCACCGGGTTCAACTAGAGCACTAGCGTGGATGGAGGATTGTTTCACTCCTCTGACTCCTTAGGCATATCCATCATTGCAGTAAATTCAGCTTCCGCAGCCAAATCGCCTTCAACCTCGCCTACTCCAGAAAAACGCCAAACCTTTCCGCCAGGTTTACCTCTAACGGTCTTTATATAGAGTTCTAATACGTCTCCCGGGATCACTTTTCTACGAAATTTACACTTGTCTATAGCCATAAAATAAACCAGCAGATCTTTGTCTACTAATCCCAGGCTTGCTCCGAGCATAACTGCGGCTGTTTGTGCCATGGCCTCGACTATAGTCACGCCCGGCATAATCGGCGTACCAGGAAAGTGCCCCTGAAAATGTGGCTCATTAAATGTTACATTCTTGATTCCTGTAGCTGCGCTAGTGCCGTTAATATCTATTACGCGATCGACTAACAAAAATGGATAACGATGTGGAATAATACGTTGAATGACTTCAATATCTGCGTTCAGAAGCTGTTTTCCCATAAACTACCCTCTTTAAAACTTTGGCTGTCCCTAACAATTAGACTGCCTGCAGGCAAGACTTGTCGCATTAAAAGGAAAACCAAGACTTACTACGATTATTATAGAATCAATCTATCTTTACGAAGCTGTCGAGATCAATTATTTGGTTGGCTCGTTCCATTACTATTGAAGTTATGTCGATTTTGTTTGATGACACAATAACCTGGTTTTTCATCATTACTAGCATAGCACCTTTTTCTTCCATTACCGCACCGGCAACCTGGGAGAGCAATAAGGCGAGGCGATCAGTATCCGCACTCAAGATTTCATCAATTTTTCGTTTTCGTGAACGGTATAGTTCACGCGTCTCAGTTGATTTTTCATCAAAGGCTCTGGCAAGTTTTAAAAACTCACCTGGCCGCATTGTTGGTTTGATGTCGAGTAACTTCTGTTCCTCTGCTATCAATTGGGTCTCTATAACACTAAATTCGTTATTCAGTGCTATAACTTTGTCCCGATAATTATCAAGAATGGACTGCCCAGGCTTACTTTCGTTCAATGCCTTACGAAGGTCCAATACGAGCACCTGCGCCGATGAAATATCATTCTTTAAATTTTGAGCGACAATGCTGCCCGAACAAAAAACGAAAAAACTAAAAGTAACCAATAGATAAGCTTGTCGAAAACACAAACGAACAATTACCATATTCAAAACCGACGAGTTGCCAAGGTCAATTCAAACTCTTCAGGAGAATCAAGAAATTCTTTTGAAATTGCCCGCGAAAAATTGAATCGGAATGGGCCAACAGGCGTCTTCCAAAACAGTGAAAAACCCACTGATTGTCTCCATGCTCCACTTTCATATTTAATATCAGGATTCAATGCGCTATCGTATTCGAGACCCCAAAGATTACCAATGTCATAAAATAAACCACCAGAAATACCATACTCTTCCGGAACGCCAATTGGAAATAGTGACTCAAGTCGAACAACGGCGAATTTATCTCCGCCCAATGGGTCATTCACATCGGTAGCTAAATTGTATTCTCGCGGTCCAATTCCACCAGGCCTGAATCCGCGCATCATATTACTATTCAACCTGAAACGGTCAGTAACACGGCTCTGCCCTTTTGAGTAAGACAAAAGCCCACCTTCAAGTGTTCCTAGTAAAGTTACTTCTTCTCCCATGACCTTCAATTCACCAGATAATTGACCGGTAGTTTTTATACTATTCGAATCGCCTCCAAGGCCTGAAAAATCTTGACTCAAACGTATCAGAACGCCCGCGTTAGGATCTAATCCTGTTCGACGTGAGTCGTAGCTAAGAGTATAACCAAGCCCAGATTGGGTAACTTTCTGAAGAGCCAGCTCTTCTGTTATCACATTACCATTACTCGAAGAATTGGAAAGTTCAGTTTCGTTATAAAAGTAACGCATTCCAAGACGCGTTTGTTCACTGAGAGGAAACGAAAGCTGCGGCCTTACTCTTAATGCCATGGTATCATATTCTGAGAACCGCTTTTGCGTTTCCGTGTAAGCGGTGAAAACAGACACACTGAGATCGTTGTAAAGAAATGACGGCTCCGTAAAATCAAATGAATATGTTTGATTGCCCGTTCCAGCAGAGAGCTTGAAAGACAAAGCTTGACCACGCCCAAGAAAGTTTTTTTCGCTATATTCAATAATTCCACCAACTCCAGCAGCGGTTGAATAACTTGCGCCGAAGTTTAAACTACCTGTCGGCGCTTCTGCGACTTTTACGTCAATAATGACCTGTTCCGCACCGCTGCCTTCACGCGATGTTACATCTGCATCTACAAAAAAGCCTAACGCTCGGATACGGCGCGCACTCGCACGTATTTCACGTGGATTGAATGGATCACCCTCAATAATTCTAAATTGCCGCCTAATAACCCTATCTAATGTGGCGGTGTTGCCCTCAATATCAATACGCTCAACAAAAAGTCGTGGACCACGATCCAACACATATTTCACGTCAAGGGTACGCTCTATATCGTTTCGAGAAATTTCTGGCGTTATGCGAACAAACTCTAAACCACTTTGATTTGCGAAACGTTCCATTCTGATCAGGTCGGTTTCAATCTTGAGCGGCGAGTAAGTTTGATCTTTTTTTACCTTTCCAACTTCCGCGAACTCTTGCGTATTGACATCGTTAAGATCAGTAACAACGGATATTTCGCCAACTTTAAAACTTTGGCCTTCTCTTAAGTTGAAAGTAATGAAATAGCCATCGCGCTCTTGAGAAAATTCAGCATTTACACTGTTAATGCGAAAATCAGCATAGCCGCGCGATTTATAAAAATCAGAAAGAACTTGTTTGTCGAATTCAATCCTATCCTCGACAAAAGTATCCCGTTGTACAAAGGTTCTAAGAAAGCCTGCTTGTTTTGTTTCAAGAACCCCACGCAATTTCCGATCTGAATATATTCTATTACCAACAAAACTTATTCGTTCGATCTCGACCAAACCACCTTCAAAGATTTCAAAAACAAGGTCTACACGATTGTCAGACAGGCGAATAATTTTTGGGTTTATTCTTGCTGCTAGCCGACCTGAATTAGCGTATGCCTCAACAATAGAATTTGTATCTTGCTCAACGTCTGTCGGATTAAAAACTTTGCGTGAACGGCTTTTAATAAGCTCGGCGAGCACATCATCATTTATTCTCCCATTTCCTTCAAAAGCGACTTGATTTATAGTAGGATATTCTTTTACTCTGATTAACAATAGAGATCCTTTGGGGATCAATTCCACTTCTTCGAAAAGACCGCTAGCCACAATGGCCTGATATGCTCCATTCAACTGCGCGGCTGATACTTTCTTGCCGGCCGAAATATCCGCATAACTGCGAATAGTTGAATCTTCAATTCGTAAATTGCCCTTCACATCGATCACAGAAAATGTGAATTTTTGCGCTGTTGCGTGGCTTACACTTTGTACCGTCATACCTAGAAATAGTAAAATTAAAGCAATAGCCCGAAATACACTACGAAGGCCCATACTGCTATAAATGCCTGTTTTACATCGCTCAATTAGCCCCATGCTGCATTCCTGTGCCGTTGATTATTATCCTTTCACTATCGCCAAAGCTTACTTTTGTCAAAACTGCATAAAAGCCATCGCACGCTGCGTCTTGCCTGCAACAGTTTAGCAAAAGTGATCATTAATCAACGCGAAGGCCATGAACGAGACGAGAATGGCGAAGCCTGCCACCATAACGACGTTCAAAAAACCTGCAGCAGGTGGTTGGCCCACGATTGCTTCATAGGCAAATAATAAAAGGTGACCTCCATCTAAAATTGGGATGGGGAAAAGGTTCATCACGCCTACAGCCGCGGATAAGAGTGCAATAAACCAGATAAAAGTTTGGCCACCTTGACGTGCCATATCTGCAGATGTTTCAGCAATACCTATTGGTCCGGACAAATTGCAGGTGCTAATTGATCCTATGACAACATGATAAAGTCCCTGTAAGGAGCCTTCCATAATTCGCCAGGTTTGAATAACTCCGAAGGTTACTGCAGACCAAAAGTCAATTTTCACAAATTGCGGTTTGAAGAAAAATTCCCCGCCCACAAGCCCAATGCGCCAAACAGTCTTAAATCCACCACCCTCGTCTTTCTCATCGACCCGCTTAGGCGTGAGCAACAAGGATAATTGTTCTCCACGCCGCCAAACTGAAAGATTAAGCGTTGCTCCTTCAGAGTTTTCCACAGCAAACTTTAAATCATCAAATAGAACGACAGGATTGTCGTTTACCGCTAATATAACATCACCTTCTGTCAGGCGAGCTTCGGATGACGCCGAGCGAGGCATAACCTGCACAACTCTTGCCATACTTAGATTTGGACCGGTGGTTTTTACAACACGGTTTCCGCGCTTGACTAAAAAACTGAATTCTTTTTCTTTATTAAGTGTATTCATGAAAGTCGAAAAAGCGAGATTATCATGAATTGAAGGCACGTCTTTTCCATTGACTTCAAGCAATATATCACCTGTTTTAAGTCCATGGGAAAAAGGAATCGAATAAAGTGTTCCAACAGTTAGTGGATCACGAACTTGCCCTTGAAAAAAAGCAACACCCGCAAACAACAAAATCGCTAAAAAAAAATTAAAGAAAGGTCCTGCTGCTACAGTCATTGACCTCGCCCAAAGAGGAGCACCGACCATCGTGCTTCGGCGCTCCGACTTAGTTAACTCACTAATAGCGCCGTTATTGACCCCGCCTGCAGCATTCTTATCTCCCAAAAATTTGACAAAACCACCGAAAGGAATCAATGCAAGTTGCCAACGAGTACCCCTACTATCGTATCTCGAAACTAAAACAGGCCCGAGTCCGAGAGAAAAGACTTCAGCGTGTATGCCCGTCCACCTACCGACAAGGTAGTGTCCGAGTTCATGTATAAAAACGATTATCGAAAGGCTTATAAAAAACGCAATCAGCGTGAAAATCAATCCATCAGAAAACGTTATAGCAGAGACCTGATACAATTACGCTCCTTTGGCCTATCGTGATAAATTCAAAACTTCTTCAGTTGCTTGTTTACGACCCATTTGGTCCATCATTAAAACATTTTCAAGGCTGAATTCGTCAATCTTTGTAAAATAACCTGAAAAATTTCTTTTTAAAACGGCTTCTACAATGCATGCCATATCCAAAAATCCAATCTTTCGTGCAATGAACGCATCAAGTGCTATCTCCTTCGCTGCGTTGTACAATGCACCCGACAGCCCGCCAATTTCCAGGACCTCGAAAGCCAATCTTAAGGCTGGATACTTTTCTAGATCAGGTTTTTTAAAATCTAAACTCCCAATTACACTCAGATCTAACCTTTCTACTGGCAGATGTAGTCGATGCGGAAAATTCAAAGCAAATCCAATAGCGTGACGCATATCCGGTGGACCAATATGAGCCATCAATGCACCATCTTTAAATCCGACCAAAGCGTGTAACATTGATTGGGGATGAATTAGCACTTCAATCTGCCCAGGCTTTAAACAAAAAAGCTCTTTTGCTTCAATTATTTCTAAAGATTTATTAAACAAGGATGCACTATCAATTGTAATTCGCTGACCCATATCCCAATTCGGATGCGTAGCGGCTTGCTCTGGCGTTGCCTTTTCGATTTGCTTAAGGCTCCAATCTCTAAAAGCCCCGCCCGAAGCCGTGAGAATGACGCGCTCCACTGCATCTCGTTTCTCGCCAATAAGCGCTTGAAACACTGCTGAATGCTCACTATCTACCGGCAACAGTTGCACGTTTTGATCTTTGGCTGTTTTTCTCATCAGAGACCCAGCTGCAACCATGCTTTCTTTGTTTGCCAGTGCCAAGTGTGCACCCGATTGCATTGCGCGCAAACCCGGCTCCAAGCCAGCCGCTCCAACAATGGCCGACACGGCCAAATCTGTCGAACGATCCGCAGCTTCATTTAAACCTGAGGTTCCGGCTAGTACCTCCACACCACTTCCCGTAAGGTAATCTTTCAATACGGAATAATTTTCTTCAACTGCAGTCACTACACAGTCTGGGCGAAACTCCAAAGAATTCTGGACAAGACGATGTAAGTTTTTTCCACCAGTGAGAGCTACTACTTTGAAGTTTTCTGGTGCACGACGAATAAGATCGAGTGTATTTTGCCCTATTGATCCAGACGCGCCGAATATGCTGATGCGTTTCATAGTCCTGCCAAAAATATCACGAGCCCAAATACTAAGCTAGCAGCAATCATTCCATCAAATCTATCCATAAGACCACCGTGCCCTGGTAACAATGAGGAACTATCCTTTACATTGCATGCTCTTTTAAATGCACTTTCAAAAATATCACCAACTTGTGAAGCAATAGACAAAGATAATGCTATAATAACAGTTTGTTGTAAAGAAAGTCCGGGTAAAACACCTTCGCCAAAGTATAAGCTTAAGGCAATTGCAAAAGTCCACCCAGTCAAGGTGCCCGCCCAAGTTTTCTGGGGACTATAACGAGGGATTAATTTTGGTCCGCCTAATAAACGTCCGCCAAAATAGCCACCAACGTCAGTCACAACAACCACACCAATAAGCCACAAAACCACAAACAAACCTAAAGAAAAGCGTACATTAAAGATTAGCAAAGATACGAGTAAAGTAGATATTGATATGATTAAACCAAGTCGTTTAAACCTCTGGAAAAACATTAGTTGTACAGCTGAGCCTAATCCGACACAGATCAACGACCACTCAAGAGATATAGAAATGATGGCAAGGCCGAAGAAAACTGCAGAAGAGCCTGCTGCAAAATAGCCGCTTTGTCTCGAAAGTGGATTGAGCATACATCCCAATTCCCAATGGATCAAGGCCACGGCGAGTAAAAGAAAAAATCCAAATATATACCCACCAAAGGTGAGCGCTATTGTTGCCGATAAGGCAAGAAAAACGGCCGTTCCTATCCTAGGAAAAAAGTCTGCCCAAGCACTCTCAGGCGTCATATAAGAACTCCCCCAAAACGTCTTGTACGTTCGGTATAGCGCCTCAAAGCTTCTTCAAACATATTAGAAGTAAAATCAGGCCACAACGTATCTACAAAATCATATTCAGAATATGCTGTCTGCCATAACAAAAAGTTTGAAATGCGGGCCTCACCGGACGTGCGGATCAAAAGATCAGGATCCGGCAAGACATGGGTGTCCAGATATTTTGGAAGTGTTTCTTCGTTTATTTCCTTAGGTGCAAGTCTTCCGGCTTTAACATCGTAAGCTAGTCTTTGCGCTGCACGCGCCACTTCATCCCGTCCACCATAGTTTATTGCAATTGTCAGATGGACAAGGTCATTGTCACTTGTCATCATTTCCAGATTATCCATCAATTCCACTAGTGAATTTTCCAACCTTAATCGATCGCCAATAAATCGGACGCGCACACCGTTTTTCTTCAAGTTCTTAGCTTCACGTAAAATATATCTACGAAAAAGGCTCATAAGACCTGCAACCTCTTCTTGCGTACGCTTCCAGTTTTCTGTTGAAAAAGCAAAAATAGTTAAATATTTTACTCCAAGCCGTGGGCAACTCTCCAAAACATCACGAATTCGCCGAGCGCCCGCATGATGTCCAATTAAACGAGGTCGTCCTCGTTGCTGTGCCCAGCGTCCGTTGCCGTCCATGATAATCGCAACATGCTTGGCTTTTTCCACCTTTAAAACGCCTGTCATATTTAATTTAAACCTGCATAATTTCTTTCTGCTTAGTATCTAAGGCCAGATCCACATAGCCAATATTTGTATCTGTAAGATCTTGAACCTCCTCCTCCCAAAACTTCTGGTCATCCTCTGATAACCCATCTATCTTAGCCTTCTTAATCTGATCCATTCCATCCCGACGGACATTGCGGATGGAAATGCGCGCATTTTCAGCATATTGTGCGGCTACACGAGTTAATTCACGTCGCCTTTCTTCATTCAACTCAGGTATTGGAAGCATGATAATTGTACCGTTTAGCTGCGGATTTATCCCAAGGCCACTTTCTCGGATCACTTTTTCGACAGCATTTACCAGAGATTTATCCCAGACATTAATTGTTAACATACGAGATTCTGGAACGTTTATTGTACCTACTTGATTAATCGGCGTGCGTTGTCCGTATGCTTCCACCATAATAGGCTCCAGCATAGAGGCGGAGGCGCGTCCGGTTCTAAGAGATGCAAATTCCGTTTTCAATGATGACATGGCTCCACCCATTCGTCGTTCTATATCGTCTGTATCCAAGATAAAATCATCTGACATGTCTGAGTACCACACTTTTACCGGATTAACATTTCTTAGTAACCTGCATAAGGTCTGTTTAACTTATTTTCCAGCCAAAGTTTAAGTCACTCCGAAACAGTTGTATATGTACCGCTTCCAGCTAAAATACCTTTAAAACCACCCGCCTGGCCAAGAGAAAAGACGATTATTGGCAATCCGTTATCGCGTGCCAAAGCTATTGCGCTCGCATCCATGACTGCCAGTCTCTTGGCGAGTACATCACTGTATGAAACCTTATCAAAGCGCCTTGCACCCGAGAACTTCAGCGGATCTTTATCGTAAACACCGTCAACTTGAGTACCCTTAAAAATTGCTTCACAGGCCATTTCACTTGCGCGCAACGTTGCAGCTGTATCTGTTGTAAAATATGGGTTCCCTGTGCCTGCTGCAAAAATACAAACCCGTTCTTTTTCCAAATGTCGTACTGCGCGTCGCCTTATATAAGGTTCACAAACCTGATCCATAGGTATCGCGCTTAAAACACGTGTGAACACATTACGCGCTTCAAGTGCACTCTGCATAGCCAAAGCATTCATGACCGTGGCAAGCATGCCCATATAATCTGCAGTCGTTCTTTCCATACCTTGAGCACTACCTTGCAGACCTCTAAAAATATTTCCACCACCTATAACCATGCAAATTTCAACACCAAGCTCATGCACGCTTTTTACCTCATCCGCGATACTTTCTACAGTCGGGGGATGTAGCCCATACCCCTGCTCTCCCATCAACGCCTCTCCAGAGATTTTCAACATTACGCGCTTAAATGAGGGTTGGGGGAGATCGGACTTTGACATGAAATACTCGTTTCTTTTGCATCGCACTAAACTGTAAATGTCGGAAAAATGACACAAGTTCAATGAGTCATTGACGTAGCTTAAAAAAAGATGCGAATTAAATCGAGTTTTAATGAAAAAATGTGTGCTATATTGATCATTCCAAAATGGATAAAGGATATTCCGCGAGATCAGACCATCCTGATTACAGGGCCTACCGCCTCAGGAAAATCTTCCTTGGCTACTGCAATTGCAGAAAAAGCAGGCGGCCGTATAATAAATGCAGACGCATTGCAGGTTTTCAAAAATTGGCGTATATTAACCGCCCGTCCAACTGCGGAAGAGGAACGCCGCCTTTCGCATTCACTATATGGGCATATCGAAGGTCATGCGTCATATTCTGTCGGTCACTGGCTACGAGAGGTTATTCCCATCCTCAAGAGCCAGCTACGACCCATCATAGTGGGTGGAACAGGATTGTATTTCACTGCATTAACAAAAGGGTTGGCTACTATCCCAGAAATTCCCCTTGACATCAAATCAGATTCTGAAAAAAAATTAAAAAAATGGGGATTAAATTCACTAATTCGTGATTTAGATGTACACACTAAAAACCAAATTGATTTACAAAATCCGCGGCGTGTTTTGCGAGCATGGCAAGTGTGGTCACACACTGGACGATCCATTTTGGATTGGCAAAAAGATACGCCATCACCAACCTTATCTCTAGGGGCTTGTAAACCAATCCTATTAAGCGTTGAGAACAACCGCTTAAACCATCGGATTGAGCAACGTTTCAAAAAGATGATTGAACTAGGTGTATTGGATGAAGCCAGAGAGAACGCTCAAAAATGGTGCCCCGATACTCCTTCTTTAAGGGCTATAGGCGCTCATGAACTGATATCTCACGCAAGAGGTGATCTTTCCTCGTTAGAAACTTTTGAGCAAGTATCAATAGCAACGAAACAATTAGCGAAGCGACAAAGAACTTGGTTCCGGAGCAATATGAAGGAGTGGATAAATTTCGAACCATAAAAACTTTAAACACTAAAAAAAAAATTTTATTTTTATTGTCCCTCTCTTGCCGATTATTCCCAGACACATTAACCTATTTTTATTGGTAGGAGCTTTTCTAAAAGTACTAGTCGACAAAAGAAAAGCACAGGAGGTAATGTATGGCCGGTTCTGTTAACAAAGTAATATTGATAGGAAATTTGGGCACAGATCCTGAAGTGCGCAACTTTCAGAATGGTGGTAAAGTCTGCAACTTGAGCATCGCAACATCTGAAAACTGGAAGGATAAAAATACTGGCGAGCGCCGCGACAAAACTGAGTGGCATCGTGTTGCTATTTTCTCTGAGCCCCTCGTACGCGTAGCAGAACAATACCTACGCAAGGGATCTAAGGTTTATATCGAAGGTCAACTTGAAACACGTAAATGGCAGGATCAATCTGGTTCAGATCGGTATGCTACCGAAGTTGTATTACGGCCTTACCGATCAGAACTTACGATGCTGGATGCAAGAAGTGAAGGCACCACTCAAAACATAGGATATTCTAGCGAAATTGATAACGGTTACCGTAATGAAAATAGTGGCGCATCTGCGCAATCAGCACCATCTCTGTCACAAGACTTAGACGATGAAATACCGTTTTGAACGATTAATTTTAAAAAAAATAACATCCTGATCAATGTTGAGATAAGAAAAGATTCTGGTACCAATTATGTTTTAGAAAATAAATTTCGAAAATCTTATTTAATTATCTGTCTCTATATTCTTAGAGGTTAAAATCGTTTGGCGACAGTTATTATTGATCCAGGCCAATTATCATTTTTCAAAACACCAAAGCGATCAATTTTGTACCAACTGATCTGAAAGAAATTCCAAAATAGCTTCCTTACAAACATCAGAAGTAACAAACGTATCGCCGATATCTCGGGCGAGAATAAATCTTAATTTATCATCAATAACTTTTTTGTCTTGTTGCATTAGATCCAATAATTCTTCTGCAGATGGAAGTGAACCTGCGATATCTGACAAACCTGTTTTCATTCCCATCTTTTTTAGGTGTTCAAGTACTCGCGATGGATGTTCCTGCGAACATAACCCCATTCGCGCTGACAATTTAAAAGCTAGCATGCAGCCAATGGCTACTCCCTCACCGTGCAAGAGTCGATCAGAAAAACCAGTTGCTACTTCGAGCGCATGGCAGAACGTATGACCCAGGTTCAATAAGATCCGGTCGCCCTGCTCTGTTTCATCCCTTTGTATTATATCAGCCTTCATCTGGCATGAAACGCTTATCGCTTCTGCCCTCTTTTCAACATCGCCATCTGCCAAAGCAGGACCGTTTTCCTCCAACCAATTAAAAAACTGTACATTCCCCAACAAGGCATACTTAACAATTTCACCATATCCCGAAAGTAAATGCCGCTGACTTAGTGTATCCAAAACCAATGGGTCCGCAAGTACAAGGCTGGGCTGATGGAAGGCACCAACTAGGTTTTTACCGTGCCGCGTATTGATACCAGTTTTACCACCCACGGAACTATCCACCTGAGCAAGTAGCGATGTAGGAATTTGCACAAATCTTATTCCACGTAGTAGAGTTGCTGCTGCAAAACCGACCAAGTCTCCTATTACGCCGCCTCCAAGCGCGATAACAATATCACCCCGCTCAATTTTTTTTTCCAGCATCCATTCAACTGAATGAATAAGTTGAGCCCATGATTTTGTAGCCTCACCGGCAGGGAGGCTTAAAGCATCTGATGCTATACCATCTTTGGACAAGGCACCTACTAGTACATCTAAATAATGCGAACGCACGATTTCATCAGTTATGATTTTAACACTAGGCCGATGTAGCATTGGACCTAAAAACTGAGATGTGCGCTCAAGAAGCCCCGCTGCAATCTCAATGTCATAAGAACGTTCACCTAGGTGTACATTTATCTTATAGCCCATCTACGACCTCCAAAATTAACTCCTTAGCAACTAACGCATCAATCACCCGATCCGCCATAGCATCAATACTCAGGTCTTTTCCCGATTCTACTGTAAGATCGGCAAGTGCATAAGTTTGCTGACGAGCATCATAAATCTCTTTCAGTGATCCAAGGGGATCATTTGTCTTTAAAAGTGGTCTACTTTCTTTATTCTTCACTCGCAACCAAAGCAGATCAAGGTCCACTTTTAACCAAACAGACACTCCGTAGGTCGTCATAATATCTCGCACCTCAGCATTGATAAATGCTCCACCCCCAGTAGAAAGGACACACTTTTCATTTTCAAATAGCCTTCGAATAATCTGAGCTTCTCGATCTCTAAAAAATTTCTCTCCATCACGAACAAAAATCTCTGCAATGCTCATGTTGGCTGCTCTTTCAATTTCACTATCTGAATCGAGAAAACGGGCTTGTAGTTTTTCTGCAACCGCGCGACCAACTGCCGTTTTGCCTGCTCCCATCATACCAACAAACGCGATTGTCTTTTTTATCTTAAGAATCATGGTTCCGTTATTGGCGATCCTTTGGTAAATTTCAATTCATGTTGGATGACCAACTTGAATTATAAGAATGTCAATAGCTTTATATTATGGTACACATACGGAATGGGTTTAAGGATGGGAAAAATCTTTAAATATTTACTTTATTTAACAATTGTCGGAGTTATCTGTTTAATTTTATACACTTATATCAGCCCATTATTTGGTATCACTCTTGAGCCAAACCGAGCTATTCAGCGGATTTCGGTGGATTTAGATGAAAGCTAAATTATTAGTTATTCTTTTATTTCTACCACAATTTGCTGTCGCAGAAACGCCTTTGTCTGCTATTGGTTGGCTGAATAAAAATCGAGAAGAGGCGTTAAACAGGCCTGCAATTCAGGGGTTTGAGCAAGAACCTGCTACGGCAACTGAAGCAACCGCACCTAGCGTTGCCGTTTCAACGTTAACAGAAACACGCGTAGATGCAGTCGGCTTACTTCCTCCCAGCGTAACAGGCTTTCCGCTGGGTATCTGGCACGAAAGTACATCTTCAGATTTAGTTCGCCTATTAAGTGATTTAAATGTTAGTAACAATCCCGCAATCCAAAGCCTGTTGTTCAGATTATTGCTTGCCGAAGGCCATGCACCTTACGACAGCGATGAGAACTACCTTTTTTTACTCGCACGCATTGAAACACTCATTAACTACGGTGCAGTAGAACCGGCTCTTGCCCTTTTGGAGCGTGCAGCGCCTCTCCCAGCACAACTCGTGCCAAGCCTTTTTGATATTAGCATGCTTAGTGAGGCATTATTACCAGCCTGCGATCAGGTAATACAATTAGGTAGTGCTTACCCAAATGACGCAGAACGTATTTTTTGCACTGCCCGCAAAGGCGACTGGATGACGGCACATTTGATGCTTGAGGCAACCTCTGCACTTAACGTTCTAGATAAGAGGCAAGACCAATTACTACACATCTTTTTAGGTGCTTATGATTATGAAGAAAATATTGAAGAACTTCCACCACCCTTAAAATCAAGTCCATTAGAGTTTCGGCTGTATGAAGCAATTGGAAAACCTTTGGCAACCTCTAGCTTACCACTCGCATTTGCTGTGAATGACCTCAGTGGAAATTACGGTTGGAAAGCACAGCTCGAGGCTGCTGATCGTCTAAAAACCAGCGGAGCGCTCGCCGACAATAGATATCTGGGAATCTTTACAGCTCGCGATCCAGCAGCATCCGGTGGGATATGGGATAAAGTGTCTTTAATACAGAGTCTGGATAAAGCAATTGAAGAGAAAGACGTCACTCGCGCGGAAGAAGCTCTTTCGGAACTTTGGGCGCGACCGGACCATAAAGCTTTAATTGGACCAGTAGCCAGATTGTTTTCAAAATCATTACTGAGTATGGAGCTGTCACAGCAAGGTGAAAAAAGAGCAGAGAGACTTTCTTTCTTATCACCTGAATACAAACTAATAGCATTACGTAGCACTCCCGTCACCCCTAAAGAAGCGCTGCTCAAAGCAACTGCACTTAATGATTTCTCCCAATATTCACCAAATTCAGTTGTAGAGGAAGCACTTTTCGAAGCCTTTAAGACATCTCGTGTCCCCTATTTTGTTACAGCTCTTATGGAACAACACAAACTAGGTGAAACAATTCTCACTGCTATCATTCAATTTGAAAAGGGTAGCGCTGGCGATATGCAGGACTTGATCGATTCTATAGCTACTCTTAGACTTGTTGGCCTGGAAGAGACCGCACGCCGTGCTGCGCTTTTCCTTCTTCTCGTTCAAAATGATGAGTAAAGACTTACAAAAAATCTCTTTTTTTTTACAAACCAAGGCTGCTGAAACAGGTGCTTCTGAAAATACCTTGGCCGCCTATGCTCGAGATTTGAAAGATGTTTCCAGTTGGTGTGAAGCACATAAAACATCACTCATGGCATTATCGCGGACTGATATCGATTCTTATTTTATAAACTTGACTTCTAAGCGACTAGCCAGTTCCACCCGCGCAAGACGCCTTTCAGTAATAAAACAGTATTTTCTTTTTTGCGTTGAAGAAGGTTGGCGGAAAGATAATCCCTGTCTTCAAATTAAAGGTAGTAGGAAAGTCAAAAAACTCCCTGGAACAATAACGCTGGAAGAAGTCGAAGGTTTGTTTGAAGGTGCCGCTAAATCCGGCAAGACTATTTTTGATCGAACTCGTGAAACCTGTCTGATGCAGTTGCTTTATGCTACAGGCATGCGCGTGAGCGAGTTAATGGCTTTGCCAGCAGCGGCCACAAGAGGCAACCCCAATATGATAATTGTTCTTGGAAAGGGATCGAAAGAGCGACTTGTTCCTCTTTCTGAACCTGCTAAAAATGCAATTAGATACTGGCTTGATCTAAGAGATGGAAGAGAGGAATTGACTATCCAAAAAGGGCGTTCGAGGTCGCCTTATCTCTTTCCCTCTTCCGGCAAACTTGGCCATCTTACAAGGCATTGGTTTTATCAAAAAATCAAAATATGGGCTGCGTATGCAGGTATAGAGACTGAAAGAGTTTCACCACATACTATTAGACATGCGTTTGCAACTCACCTACTAGCCAACGGAGCAGACCTCAGAGTTATTCAAATGCTTCTCGGTCATGCAGATATTGCAACCACAGAAATTTATACACATGTCCTCGAAGATAAGCTTCAAACTCTAGTGGAAGACCACCATCCTCTCGGGAAAAAACCCTAGAATTGGACCCAAAAACCACGGGAGATCTCTTACTTAATACCTTCTATTGATCAAGAAGCAATTTGTCGTCATAAGTCATCATAATAGGCACCACGGCGCGATAATGGAAAACGCATCACTTCTTTTTGACAATGAGTTTTGGATTTCGGTGTCCGCCATTGCTGGACTTCTTGTCCTGTCAGGTTTTTTCTCAGGCAGCGAAACCGCTTTAACTGCCGCATCACGTGGGAAATTGCGTGCGCAGGCTGATAAAGGGTCTCGCGGGGCACAACGCGCGCTAGATGTAACGGAAGACAGCGAACGACTAATTGGTTCAGTTCTTCTAGGTAATAATCTGGTCAACATTCTGGCAACATCACTAGCCACTGCTTTGCTTGGCAGGATGTTTGGGGAAAGCGCTGTTGTTCTTGCTACACTAGTAATGACGGTGCTAGTACTCATCTTCGCAGAAGTACTTCCAAAGACGTACGCGATCACAAATGCCGAACGTGCAGCTTCGCTTGCGAGCCGACCAATCCAAGTCGTTACGCTGACGCTGAGCCCAGTTGTGACTGCTGTGAGGTGGGTCGTTAGAGCATTTCTTTGGCTTTTTGGGGTAAAAACAGACCCTGATACAAATGTACTTGCAGTCCGCGAAGAAATTGCCGGTGCTTTAAAAATCGGTCACTCTGAAGGAATTGTAGAAAAAGAAGATAGAGACCGGATTCTTGGTGCGCTTGATCTGGCAGACCGGACCGTTGATGAAATTATGCTGCACAGGTCTGATATCGAAATGGTGGATGCAGATGAGGATCCGATGAGAATTCTAGATCAATGTATGGAAAGCAATCATACGCGGCTGCCAGTTTATAAAGAAAATAAAGAGAATATCATAGGTGTTTTGCACGCCAAGGATTTGGCACGCACAATTCACCGTATAGTCAGTTCAAGTAAACAACCAAAGACAGCGCTCAGAAAATTCGACATTTCTGAAGTTGCAAAAAAACCTTATTTCGTACCCAATACCACTGCACTAGACGACCAAATGCGTCAGTTTTTGCGCTTACATGCACATTTTGCACTGGTAGTGGACGAATACGGTAGCCTTCTCGGCTTAATTACTCTCGAAGATATTTTGGAAGAGATCGTTGGGGAGATTACAGACGAATTTGACGAAGCTGATGACAGTAGCCTGGAGCGTACAGCAGATGGTCACTTTATGGTTGAAGGTGGCATGACAATCAGAGACTTCAACCGCGCGACTGAGTGCAATCTACCTGATGATGAGGCTAACACAGTTGCCGGTCTCGTAATTCACGAGAGCCAGATGATACCTACCGTTGGTCAAGTTTTCAGTTTCCACGGTTTTCGGTTTGAAGTGATGGAGCGAGAAGGAAACAGAATTACAGAGTTAAAGATGCGCCCGCTAACTATTTTGCCTTAGTACGTATTCATTTCCTTAACCTTTCACCCTTTGGGTCAAAAGGCGGTTTTTGGAGAACCGTTGCCTTATGAGGCTGTCCTAGCACCATTACATCCACCAAATCACCCGAGCTTACGCCTTTTACCATGGCAAGTGCCAGCGACATACCTACAGTGTAGCCATAAGCACCCGAGGTCACACGCCCAACACCTTTACCTTGCTTAAAAATAGGCTCTCCACCAGTCGCATCGGCGTTTGAAGCATTTACGGCATCATCATGCAAATGCAAGAGCACCATTCTCTCACGTGGTTCTTTGGCAAGCACCTCTTCTAAAGCAGGCTTGTTGAGAAAATCTTTGTCCATCTTACAAAGACGCTCCATCCCTTGTTCGTGAGGCCAATATTCCGGGCTATATTCGCGTGACCAGCTTCCATAGCCTTTTTCCACACGCATTGACATCAATGCTCGACCTCCGACTGGACCAGCTCCATATTCTTTTCCTGCCTCTAATAAAGCAGAATAAAGTGCGCTCTGATCTTCTGTTTTACAATGCACTTCCCAACCGAGATCACCGGTAAATGAAACGCGTATTGCCACTACTTGTATACCAGCAAGTTCTATACGCTGGGACCGCATGAAACGGAAATTTTCTGTGTGCAGTGAGGTGTTTGTTAAACGCTGCAGGATTTCTCTTGATTTTGGACCTGCAACATTAAAACCGCAAACAGCCTCTGTCCAGCTTTCAAAGGTTACCCCTTTTGGCAGCGTTACAGCATTAAAAAAACGCTTATGATAGCGCTCTGCCATACCTGATCCAAGTATCCAATATTCATCTTCCTCGAGCATTGTTACTGTAAAGTCGCCGGCAAGACCCCCCCGCACTGAAATCAACGGAGTCAGACACGACCGCCCAACTTCAGTTGGCATTTTGTTAGCAAAAACCGCATCCAGCCACTCACGAGCCTTTTCACCGCAAACGGCATATTTAGCAAAGTTGGAAATATCTATAATACCTGCTTTGTCACGCAGCATATTACATTCTTTTCCTACAGGCTTGAACCAGTTTTGGCGAGCAAAGCCATTTGTGTCGACTACTCCAGGTTCATCGGCAAACCATAAAGGGTGTTCCCACCCGTAGTTGAGGCCCATAACCGCGCCCATCTCCTTTTGCATGCCGTAAATAGGACGTGTCCGCACTGGTCTGCCTGCAGAGCGCTCTTCATTAGGAAAGTGAATACTGAATCGGTGGGCGTATTGATCTCCAACACGAGATTTAGTGAACTCTTTGCCCGCCCAAGAACCAAAGCGGGATATATCCCAGGCAAACATATCGTATTTTGTTTCACCTTGAATAATCCATTCGGCTGCCAAAAGGCCCATGCCGCCCGATTGGCTAAAACCTGGGATAATCCCATTACAGCAGAAATAGTTTTTCAGTTCAGGGACGGGGCCAAAAAGAACGTTGCTGTCAGGTGACCAAATCATTGGACCATTGATAACGCGCTTTATACCCGCTTCGCCTACCGCTGGAACACGGTCAATCGCACGCATCATGTTTTCTTCAATACGCTCGAGGTCATCTACAAAAAGCTCATGACCAAAGCCGGAAGGTGTTTCATCCTCGGCCCAAAATCGAACATCACGCTCATATGCTCCCACTAAAAGCCCTTTGCCTTCCTGACGCAGATAATACTCTCCGTCACGATCAGCAACCGAGGGTAAGCGATGATCCATATTAGCAATTTCTGCTATAGTTTCTGTAACAAAGTACTGATGCTCCGTTGGTTGTAAAGGTAACTCAAAACCGGCGAGCCTTGCCACCTCGCGTCCCCAAAGACCTGCAGCGTTAATAATCCATTGCGTATAAATGTTGCCTTCGGGCGTTTCAACCAGCCAACTGCCATCATTCTGCTGCGTAGTTGCTATCACCGGGGTAAAACGATAAATCTCCGCCCCTTTCTGCCTTGCGCCCACCGCATACGCCGCTGTAACTCCAGAAGGATCCACATTTCCACCATCGGGCTCCCACATAATTGTGCGAATACCATCGTAGTTCACTAAAGGGTGCAACTCTTCGGCCTGCTTGCGGTTAACCTCAGAGAAATTCATCCCGTAAAGATTTGCCTTCGCCGCCTGTAACCGTAATTGATGGGAGCGATTTTCCGTTTGAGCCAGATACAAAGAGCCTGGCTGAAAAACACCACAGCCCTGCCCAGTTTCAGCCTCCAACTCTTTATACAAATTCATCGTATAATGCTGAATGCGACTAATGTTTGTGCTGTCATGTAATCCATGAATATTCGCCGCCGCGTGCCAGGTTGAGCCAGATGTTAGTTCATCGCGTTCTAAAAGGATCACATCGCGCCAACCAAGTTTAGTAAGATGATAGAGAATGGAGCAGCCGATGACCCCTCCACCGATTACTACAGCCTGTGCATGGGTTTTCACCGTCATATCCCTTTTTCTATTTTTGCAATCATCAACATTGCGCCGCCAATTACTTTGTTGGCACAGTTGGCTAAAGATAAAGAAGCCATCGTCAAACGGTAAGGGCGACAATGGGCTTCCATTTTCCGACAAATGGTCTCTAAGTTCTGATTCTGCAGAAAAATCTAAAATTTTATAGTCTCTTTATTAGGTAAATGATCCAACAAAGGGAAGTTACCAGTCTGTCCCTTGGTTAGGAGTGGCAAGATGCAAAATTTCCGAAAATAAGAAGTAATTTGAAAAATTTCCTCAGCTCTAAATGGCAAGAAATAAAATGTTGCTTAGAGCTGCAGACTATTCAGCCGAAAAAATTTATTCCTATGTACTGTTTTCCTTTAGAAGCCATTTTTTGTATCTAACTTTTCAAAGTTTACATTTTCTGGGAAAGATGCAAACTTCGTGAAATTGGGTTCCCTCAGCTAGGGAATTGCCACTTTTTTCGAATTTGCACGAGTTACTTATACAGAGATTAATTTTTTGACGAAATTATCTTATAATGAGTTAAAATCTCCTATGACCGAAATTGCCATTATTATACTTGCCGCAGGAAAATCCTTGCGAATGCGCGGACGAGATAAACTGACAGAGCGCATTAATGGAATTGCTCAAATTAGAAGAATTACCATGGCGGCCTGCAAAGCTTTCAGTAGAGTTTTTATTACAGTTCCAGAGTTGACACATCCTCGAGTCAGTTTTCTTTTGGGATTAGAGGTCCGGATCATTCCAGTAGGAGAGGTGAATTTTGGGATGGGCAGTTCAATCGCAGCAGCCATTGACGAGATCCAACAGAAAGAAATCCAGGGAGCAATGATTGTTCCTGCAGATATGCCTGAACTGACCCAAATGGATTTAAAAACAGTTGCAACAGCATTTGAAAGCTCACCCGAGGCAATCATCCAGGCGATAACTCCAAATGGAAAGAAAGGCCATCCAGTTGTGTTCCCTAGGTCAACCTTTGAAAATCTTAAAACCCTAAGTGGAGATGAAGGCGCACGCTCGATTCTACGAACATATCCAAGTTTGTTACAGTATGTAACGCTTCCCTTTTCTCATGCAGAAACCGATCTTGATACACCTGAGGAATGGCATGAGTGGCTTTCCGATTTTAAATGATCCAGGCAACCCAACGACCTCAATAATTTTACTTTTAATAAACGATTAATTTTCGTTTTGTATTTCTAGAGTAAGTCAGCTAATGCAAGAGTTGTTCTCTGCGGCTCCTTAGCTCAACTGGATAGAGCAGCCGACTTCTAATCGGCAGGTTGAGGGTTCGAGTCCTTCAGGGGCCGCCATTGAAACTAAGTTTTTTTATCGTATATTTTTGAGAATTTAAATTTTTTAGGACATAGGTTTAGGACATAGATTTCCCCCTAAAAAAGGCCCCTACCGAAGTAAGGGCCTTGTTCATCGTTAGGTTTTGATTCTGGCAGCTTTTATCTTA
>CACPHA010000001.1 GCA_902633655.1 Paracoccaceae bacterium | reverse complement strand
AATCATGGCATCTTGGGAGGCATGTGGGCCGACCGTGAAGGGTATATCGATACAACGGGCACGGTACATGCTTATGCGGGGGCCGCTAAGAAAAACGGCGCTGCAGTGTTTGAACACACCCGCGTTTTGGAACTGAACCAGACCGCAAGCGGTTGGAAAGTTGTAACAGAAAAGGGCACAATCCAAACAGAAAATGTCGTCAATGCAGCAGGTCTTTGGGCCAAACAATTGGGCCGCATGGCGGGGGTCGAATTGCCGGTGTCACCGCTCAACCACCATTATTTGATCTCTGACACGATCCCTGCCGTTGAGGGGCTCGACAAGGAATTACCCTTGGTCGTTGACCTAGAGGGATTCACGTACATGCGGCAGGACCAGAACGGTATCCTGTTGGGTATCTACGAGATTGATCACCAGCATTGGATGATGGATGGTGCGCCTTGGGAATACGGATTTGAGTTGCAAAAAGAAGACCCTGACAGAATTGAGAACGAGCTAACGCTTGGCTTTGAGCGATATCCTGATTTGCAGCACGTTGGTGTTAAAACTTGGGTTAACGGGGCATTTACCTTTGCTCCTGATGGTAACCCCCTGGTCGGTCCTGTGCGCGGTAAACCTGGTTATTGGTGCGCTTGCGGTGTCATGGCAGGCTTCTTGCAGGGCGGGGGTGTGGGTAAATCGCTGGCCGAATGGATGATCCACGGTGAGACGGAGGCCGACGTCTACGGCATGGATGTCGCGCGGTTTGGCGACTACGCCGAGAACAAGCAGTTCATCAAAGAAACCACCGGGCAGTTTTACACCCGCCGCTTTGTGATGACCTATCCAAACGAGCAATTGCCAGCGGGACGTCCGTTAAAAATGGCACCAGCTTATTCTGACATGAAAGAGGCGGGATGTCGTTGGGGTGCGAGCGCGGGGCTGGAACTGCCGCTTTACTTTGCACCGTCACCTGACTTTGTGGAAACTCCAACGCTGAAACGGTCCAACGCGTTCGAGATAGTGGCAGAAGAATGCAAAACCGTACGCGAGAAAGTCGGTCTGCTGGATATCTCTGGGTTTTCTCGATTTGAAGTTTCAGGCATGGGTGCAGAGGCATGGCTGAACCGTATAATGGCTTGCAAACTGCCAAAGCCCGGTCGTGCTAAATTGGCACCAATGTTGTCTCCCGAAGGTAATCTGAAGGGCGACTTCACCGTCTTTAACTGGGGTGACAGCATCTGGTGGATCATGGGAAGCTATTACCTACGTGATTGGCACATGCGTTGGTTCCACGATCACATGGATGAAGGTGTGGTGCTGAAGGATATCGCGGATGCGACTGTTGGTTTTTCTCTTTCAGGTCCAAACAGCCGCAAGGTGATCGAAAAGTTGAGTGATGGGCCTTTGGGTGATCTGCCCTTTATGGGTTGCGGTACCTTTGACATTGGCTTGATCCGCGCCAAGGTAGGTCGCCTGTCGGTCTCGGGTGAAATGGGATATGAAATCAATTGTAAAGCGGCTGAACATATTGCCTTGCGCAAATTGTTGCTGGAGGCAGGTGCAGACCACGGTATCTGCGAGTTCGGGTTTAATGCGTTGCTGTCGCTTCGCCTTGAGAAAAGCTTCGGCATCTGGTCAGCGGAATTTACCCAAGGTTACACACCAGGCCAAACAGGTATGGACCGCTGGATCGATTGGGATAAAGACTTTACAGGGAAAGCAGCCGCTATAGCCGAGCGTGACGGCAATGGCCCGGCGCAAAGGGTTGTTACGCTTGAGATCGATGCCAAGGACGCCGATGCCACAGGCTTTGAACCAATCTGGGTTGATAACAAAGTTGTTGGGTTTGTAACCTCTGGTGGCTATGGCCACACTATAAGCAAATCTATGGCGATGGCGATGATCGACAGCGAACACTCCGGGGTCGGAACGGAACTGTCTGTACATATTGTTGGCGCTGAGCGATCGGCTAGCGTAATTGCTGCTTCTCCATACGACCCCGCTGGCAAAGCGTTGAGAGGTTAAATCAATTAACACCGAAGCATCAAAAGTACGCAGTGGCCGCCGCTCTCGCTCGGCTACCCGCGCGTTGCCTGCAAAACGTAGTATAGACTACCACGAACTGCGCAATCCATTTCCCCCGATGGAGGTTTTTTCAGCTGATCAAGTGATGGCAATGCACCAGACATCGCTGCGCACTCTGGAAGAACTGGGGATGAAGGTTCTTTTACCTGAGGCAATAAAGATTTATCGTAAGGGCGGTGCCCGCGTGGTCGATGACATGGTTTACATCGGGCGCGACATGGTGCGGACGGCACTAACAACCGCGCCCAAATCCATTCAAGGCCGGGCCGGAGAGCGCGCGAAAGACTTATCCTTTGAACTGGGAAGAATGATCTTTCAACCCGGTGCAGGCGCGCCCCATGCCACTGATCTTACGCGTGGACGCCGCCCTGGATCTGCTGCAGATTACATTGAATATACCAAGCTGAACCAATATTTCGATGTACTGCAAATGCTTTCACCCTCAGTTGAACCTCAGGATGTGGGCACCAATTTACGCCACTATTTTACTACTGAGGCGCAGCTGACGCTGTCCGACAAATTCCCTTTCGTGTTCTCGCGCGGGACGCCTCAGGTGATGGACTGCTTTGAAATGCTACGTGACTTTCGCGGGGTATCGGATGTGGAATTCGCTACCAATCCGCACTGTTACACCGTCATAAATACCAACAGTCCACGCACGTTGGACATAGCAATGGCCCAAGGGCTGATCGACTTTGCAAAACACGGCCAAATGTCGATTGTTACACCATTCACATTGATGGGGGCGATGGCCCCAATCACAGTTGCGGGCGCAGTCACACTCAGCCATGCAGAGGCCTTAGCTGCGATTGTGCTTGTGCAATTGGTCAAGCCTGGTGCGCCAATTTGCTATGGCACGTTTACTTCTAACGTTGACATGAAATCCGGTGCCCCGGCCTTTGGAACGCCCGCACATTTTCAAGCCTCGCTTGCAGCAGGGCAAATGGCGCGGATGACCGGATTGCCTTGGCGTTCGGCAGCTGGATCAGCATCCAACATGAACGATGTACAGGCGGCAAATGAAAATCAGCTAGGTCTTTGGGGATGTCTAATGGCGGGGGCCACAGTGATAATTCATGCGGCAGGCTGGCTCGAAGGTGGGCTGAGCGTCTCTTACGAAAAGATTATCACTGATGTCGAAGTGCTAAACATGATTGCGGAGCTTTGTGTAGGCAAGCAAGCGAACGCTGATGAGATAGGTTTTGAAAACGCGCTTAGCCGGGTAGGCCCGAGCGGCCACTTCTTTGCCTCCCCACAAACAATGGAACGCTATAGTACTGAGTTCTATGAGCCGATCGTGCATGACTACGCGAACTTTGGCACATGGACCGAAAAGGGTTCTAAGGACGCCAGTACCCGCGCTACGGGAGTTTGGCAAGAAATAATTGGCAAAGACACCTCGGTCAAGGTCGATGGTGACAAGGTCGCAGCGCTTCAAGACTTTATAGCTAAACGGACGGCCCAAGGTGGCGCGCCGCCAGAAAGCTAAGCCATGTCAATCCGATCAAATATAGTTTTGCACCGCGATGATCCGGACAAAGATCCCCTAACTGGGCACGTTAAAGTGACTCGCGCTGATTGGCTGAACATGGCGCGGGATGTTCTTGTAAATGAAGGCGCGGGTGAGGTAAAAATCCTTAGTCTTTCCAGACACATGGGTGTATCTCGGTCCAGTTTCTACTGGTATTTCAAGGACCGTGCAGACCTACAGGCAGCTCTTCTGGACGAATGGGAGACGCGTAATACCGCGCAGATTGTGACCCATTGTGAGATGTTGTCCAACACCATCACCCATGCGCTGTGCAACTTCTTTCGCTGCTTTGTGGACATCTCCAAATTTGACCGGGGCCTGGATTTCGCTGTTCGGGAGTGGTCCCGGCGCAATGCCAGTATCCGCTTACGAGTTGATAACGCCGACTGTGATCGCATCGCGGCAGTGACCAGGTGTTTTGTACGCCACGGTTATGGTGCTGGTGATGCGGATGCGCGGGCGCGGATCGTCTATTTCATGCAGCTTGGATATCACGCGTTGGAAGTGCATGAAGACATGGCCACTCGTTTGTCGCGACTTGAACCCTATATTAAGGCCTTCACAGGCCAAGAACCGGACGCAGATGCTGTCAGAACCTTATTGCGCGACCTAGAAAATATGGACTAATCCTGATGCTGAATAATTATTTTCTTTGGTAGGCCATGCGTTGAGCCATCACTAATACTTGCAATGCCAAGCGCAACAGGGCAACGAAGCTGGGTAAGTACCATTATGATTGAAAAGTCGTAACCGCCGCTGAAGGAAAGTTTAAATATTATGCAATCAATTTTTTATTAAGAATAAAAGGTATTGCCGTCAGAATAACTATATAAGACCCAGAAGTGCTACGAGCATGCCTTGCACCTTGGCAAATACTTAATCGCTCCTAGACATTGTGACTTGAAAATGTGTTAACAATTGCAACTCCAATAACAATTAAAAATAATCCACAAACCACCTGCCAAGGTAAGTTTTGTTGAAAAAATATCGTACCCAAAAAAGCTACCAGAAAAACACCCAGCCCAGCCCAAGTCGCGTATGCAATTGCGATTGGAATTGAATGTAAGGCAAAGGTTAGACAGTAAAAAGATAATATATAAGCAATTATCAACCCAGTAGTGGGTACCATTTTAGAAAAATTTTGAGAAACGGGAAGAAGCATAGTTCCTACCACTTCCAAAGTGATGGCAATAATTAGAAAAGAATAGCTCTTAAACATTAATTCACCAAGTTATAGGTTGCCAACAGACATACCTAAATCATGACCGTAAAATCTATCCTTGAAATTTAATAATCAATCAATTGTAATGATTTTTGAAGAGATTTCCACCCCCCCCCCAAAAAAAAACTGCTAAAACTCAATCTCTTACCTTGGTAAAATCAATTTCTGCAAAATAAGTTTTTTTGGATTCAACTTCATAAGCTTACAAGATTACTTCAATATCTTCAGGGCTGCTAAATCCTACTTCTTCAAAATGGTTAAGAGCTCTAGAAGCATTTTTCCCATAACAAGTTGTTCAAATTGTTTTCCTGAACGACAGTCATGCATAGTAATTTCTAATGCATGAGACTCCGCAAAAAGCTTGCTCGAAAAACAATTCGACTTAAGTGACAACTAAAAAACAATGGGCTTATGCATTATGCTGGGCGTTATTACTCGCTATGGCAACAGTGTTGAAATCGAAACAATAGATTGAGATTAGTTGACATAAAGTATAGCCCATTATCATGAATGTTTTCCAATGCTCCATTAGATTTAGTGAAGGCAGAAATAAGAGATTAACTAATATTAGATATTTGGAAAAATGCAGATTATTTATTGAACCACTTATCACCTATAGAGTGTATCTCGTTCCATTGTTTTATTATATTAATTGACCTAGTTTTCTTATCAGTAATTTGGAGTACTTTATGACTTTTGATGCAATCATTATTGGTACTGGCGTTATCGGCACAGCAACCGCCTTCGAGATGGTTAAAAAAGGTTGGAAAACATTGTCTATAGACCGCAACAGCCAGATCGGTCATGGCTCCACTGCTGGTTCCTGCGCGATCATTAGGATGCATTATTCTACACTTGATGGCACTGCCTTTGCCTGGGAAGGATACCATTACTGGCGTGACTGGGCGGATTATCTCGGCCTGCCACAAGAGAGTATCCTAGCGCAGTTTAAACAATGTGGCTGCCTGGTGATGCAGACCAAGGCTAACGGCAATCTGGAAAAGCATATAAAAAATAGCTCAAATTTGGATATCCCAATCGAAAGATGGGATGCTGATAAAATTAAAGATCGCTTGCCGATCTATTCACTCGAAAGTTTTTATCCGCCAAAACTTCCAGAAAATCAGGATTTTGGCTTGGCCAATGGCGCAAGTGTTAAGGGAGGGGTTTACTGGCCAAAGGCGGGTTACGTAACCGATCCCGCACTTTCCTCGCAGAACCTGGCAGATGCTGCAAAACAGCATGGTGCTAAATTCCGCATGGGAACTGTAGTTAAAGAAATTCTTCAGGAAGGTGGTAAGGTCAAGGGCGTTAAACTCAATACAGGTGAAGAAATTCACGCGACAGTTGTGATTAATGTTGCGGGCCCGGGTTCATCACACATCAACGAAATGGCTGGTGTGGAAGATGAAATGACCATTAAAACACGCCCTTTACTTCAGGAAGTAGTACATGTGCCGTCCCCGGAAGGTTTTGACTTTGAAAGCAATGGCACAATTGTTTCTGATAGCGACATAGCTCTCTATTGCCGCCCTGAACACGGAAACCATATTCTAATTGGCAGCGAAGATCCCGTATGTGATGAGCATAGATGGGTTGAAGCCGATAATGCCTACGATGACAACTTTACGGAGCAATGGACAACGCAAGCCATGCGCTACGCGCAGCGGGTTCCAAGCCTTGGCATACCGTCAAAGATGCGTGGCGTGGTAGATCTCTATGATGCATCTTGTGACTGGATTCCAATTTACGATAAGTCATCACTTGCGGGGTTTTATATGGCGTGTGGGTCGAGCGGTAATCAATACAAAAATGCCCCTATTGCGGGCAAGATGATGGCGGAGCTTGTCGAATACTGCGAGGCTGGCAATGATCACGACACTACTCCGTTACAATTCCACCTGCCATATATCAACCGCACGATAAACGCTGGGTTTTATTCTCGCAAGCGTCCAATCAATGCACAATCTAGTTTCTCAGTATTGGGTTAGGCTCAATATATCAAATTAAAGAGAACCTGATTTTAAAGAATTGTCTTTTGGGTGACTTGGAACCCCTAATCGACAAAATACCATAATAAAGATGGGTGTGCTAGTAAAACGAACTGCGAAACGGACGAATGTTGTCGACACGATATTAAAGAGATGCGCTGAAACCTATCATAGAGATCTATTTGAACTTCGCAGTAGGAGCGATTGTTGGCGGTGCTTTGTTTAAAGCCTCAATCGCAAAACCTGCTGCGGCCTTGTACTTACTCATGAATTCAGTTCGCTCCTCGAGTGGAATTACTGTTTCTATATCTTCAAAGATTCCCCCGCACCTGTCATTTAGCATATTGAGCAAACCAAAAGGACCTGCTGATCTATTTCGCAGTACCAACTCAGAAACTTTGGTGCATAGCTGGTCATCGTAGTGTTTCACGGCTTCTGGGGTCACACCCCAGTCAAGCATTGCTGCACCAAGGACTCTTGCATCAATAATGGCCTGGCTCGCACCGTTGGACCCGGTTGGGTACATCGCATGGGCAGCATCACCCATCAATGCAACTGGCCCATCTATCCAAGTTGAAACTGGGTCGCGATCGATCATTGGATTCATATAACCACAATCTGCATTTTTCAACATCGATGGAACATCGAGCCAGTCATACCGAAATTCTTCAAAATGGTGAGCAAAAGTTTCGATCGGAACTTCTTTGAACCAGGAATCCTCTGGCCATCCTTCCCTGCTATCTATGGTTAATTCGGCTATCCAGTTGATTAGGGCCGTGCCATCAGGGCCCGGCTTTGAGATCGGGTAGATGACCATCCGGTGCTTATGTGTGCCCAGGCCAATAAAAGATGATTCTGTCCTTAAGGGTTTTGCCCGAACTGTACCACGCCACATTACTGCGCCACCCCAATGGATTGGCGCTTGGTTCGGATGCATTTGTGCGCGTATTGCAGAATGGATACCATCAGAGCCGATAAGTAAGCTTCCCGAAGTTTGAAATACAGATCCATCGGCTCTGCTCGCCGAAACGGTAACCCCTCCGCCCGATCGCTTAACATATCCATCGACCCTAGCGTCCAGTATTATGGATTCGGGGCCTGCTCTCTGTAACAAAGTTCTATAGAGAAGTATAAGTAATTCACCCCGGTGCGCAGCATATTGAGGCCAATTATATCCTGCATCCAACCCACGCTCTTCCGCATAAACTTCTCGGCCATTTAAACCGACTAGTGCCCATTCTTTGGCTGGCACACCGATTTTATTTAGACTTTCAGACGTCAGGCCCAAGTCAAATAACTCCCGTACGGCGTTGGGCTGGATGTTGATTCCAACGCCCAATGGGCGCATGTTTGATGACGTTTCCAGAACAACGAAAGGTACACCGATTTGATGAAGGGTCAGGCCTAAGGTCAATCCTCCAATGCCACCACCTCCAATAATAACTTTATCGCTAATCATAAGATTTTTCCTTATGCGCTAGTTAATTGCGGCAAGATCATCTAGAATTCTTGAGATGACTGCCTCACGTTCTGAGTTGATATAGAAATGCTTTCCTGGAAATTCGTACTGTTTGAATTTGCCGCTCGTACGAGTTTGCCAGCCAGCTAGCATGTCCTTGCTTATGGCGGGGTCATCTTTTCCGCCGAGTGCTGTAATTGGGCAACCAAGTGGCTCTGATGTGGACGCTAAGTGTGTTTCCAGTAATTCGACATCTGCACGCAGAATTGGAAGGAAAATGGCTCTAAGTCTGGCGTTCTGGCGGATAGCTTCAGGTACAGCGCCATAGGTTCGGTGGAGCCGGTCTACAAAGGCATCATCTTCCAAAAAACGAAGAGGATCAATGTCTTCTTGTAGATGAGGAGCCGCCCTTGCTGAAAGGAAAATATGCATCGGCTGATTGGCCCCCATGCTGCGCAAACGTTGAGCAGTCTCGTAAGCCACAATCGCGCCCATGCTGTGCCCCAGAAAGGCGAAAGGGCGGTCAGCATAGGTAATTATTTCTTCTGTAATGCAATCGACCAACTTTGACATATCCTTTATCAAAGGTTCCCCAAGTCTTTCCTCACGCCCAGGAAATTGCAAAATACAGACTTCGATATGGTCAGGTAATGCTTTGGACCAAGCTTTAAAAACAGATGCGCCACCGCCCGCGTATGGAAAGCAAAATAGCCGAAGCTTTGCTTCTGGATATGGCTGTGGGCAAATAACCCAGCGACCTGGATTTTTGGATAAAGCAGGGCTCTCTTCTTCTAATGCATCGAACTTACCCGATAGCAATTTATCAATAGCAATTGCAAGGTCTAGAATACTGGGAGCAGTGAACAGTTGTTCAACGGCAAGTTCCACTTCAAGATCGCCATGAATCCAAAGCCTTATCTCTACAACGGTTAATGAATCAACGCCAAGGTCGCCAAGTTGTGAGTATTTATCAAGATCAGCTGCGGGGACACGCAACGTCTGTGCAATACGCTCAAGCAAATAGGAGCTAATCTTGTTAATTCGTTCCTCAGGCAACGCATCTTTAACGCCTTGGGCTGCCAACTCTGCAGCACTGCCTATTAGTGGATTTGAGCGTCCTTTTGAGACCAGATGTCTCAGAGTGCTCCAGTCGCTGGCGCCAGGGATGCTTGCAAAAAACTGGTCCCAATCTATCGGTAGAACGGCGGCCTGTGGCAAATCACCTGCTGTTAAAAGGTGCCCAATAAAATCGCAACCCTGACTAGCGTTCATTGGCTGCCAGCCATCTTTTGTTAAGCGCTGCAATACAACGTCCGAGGCAGCCATACCGACATCTGCCCATGGTCCCCAATTGATGGCCGTTGCGACCAAGCCTTGCTGTTTGCGGTAGTGAGCTAAACCATCCATGAAGGCATTGGCTGCCGCGTAGTTTGACTGCCCGGGAGATCCTATGACACTGGCAACAGAAGAGAAAAGGACAAAGAAGTCGAGTGGCATTTCTAAAGTTTGTCTGTGAAGATGCCAGGCGCCGTGGACTTTCGGTCCCGCGACCTTGGCGAAACGGTCAGGGTTCTGTTGCGTTAACATACCGTCATCCAAAACACCTGCTGCATGTACGATCCCACGGAGATGTGGTGCCGTTGCAAGTACCTTTTTGACATCCTTTTCATCACTGATATCGGCAGCAACAATTTCAACTTTGACACCCGCATCCTGCAGAGCTTGAAGTGATGTGCGTTGGTCATCGGTTGAAACACCACTGCGTCCAGTTAGTACTAGGTGACAGGCGCCTTGAGATGCCAGATATTGTGCAACCTGTAATCCAAGTGCGCCAACTCCGCCCGTGATTAAATAAGATGCGTTAGAATCAAGTGTCAGAGGGTCGCGCATACCCTCGACTACGCCAGCTTTGGTTAGCCTCGCCACCCAACGGATTCCTTGACGAAAGGCTACCTCAGTTTCACGTTCAGGGTTGAAAAGTTCTGACACAAGCAAGTTAAGATCTTTTTGGATGTCACTCGAAGCGGGATCTAGGTCAATACATCCGCCTAAAATTTCTGGCTGCTCGACTTGAAGCGTCCGTCCAAAGCCCCAAAATTGGCTTTGCCAGGGCGAAACCAAATCGCTGGAATCAATTGCTTGCGAGCCTTTTGTAACAAACCAGTGCTTCCCGGTCCCGTTAACTTTACTTAGCCTTTGGACAACTTTTAGGCTAGCCAAAAGTGAGGCATTCGGGCTTTTTTCGCTGCTGTTTATTGCCCAAAGGTGAAGGATGCCACTAAGGTTTTGAGCTTTTTTAGAACTTAAAAATTCGCAGGCGGTGTCTGTCGATTTAGCAACTTGTACTTTTTGACCTGCCTCTTTCATTATAGCAAGGACTGAAGATGTAATGCCGCTATTGTCTGCCAACAACAGCCATGTACCTGGGTTTGCAGCAGCAGTGACTTCTTTCGATTGTTTATTTTCCCACACCAGCTGATATAGCCAATCGTTCAGGACATCCTTTGTTGCGAGTGGTTTGGAAATGGTGCGCTTTAGACTAAAAATCGGAACTGAGCGCAGAGTAAGTTGTTCAACGAAGGCAACCCGTTCGCCGGTCTCGTCAAATAGTTCCAGGTCCACAACGCGTGTTCGATCTTGCTGGCGTGCCGTTGCTTTGACCCAGACCGTTCCGCTAGCTGCGTGGTCGCAGCTGAAACCCGATATACCAAACGGTAAGTAGATCTGCTCGGCGTCTTTATCTCGAAAAATAGCCTCTGCAATTCGGAAACTTGCATCCGTAATTACTGGATGCAGGCGATAACTATCGCCAGGCAAAACAGCTTCTTTTGGAAGTTCAATGCGAGCTAACGCAGTTCCGAAATCATCATCCAATGCACCGGCCGGCTTAAAGATAGCTTCGATTGCACGGAAGCGTGGAAAATATTCCAGACCGCGTGCCTCAAATCGAGCGGAGAGCTCTTCGGTGTCAACCGGCTGTATAAAGTGTGCTAATTCTTTTTCGATATCGATTGAAGCTGCCGGGCTGGGTAGTCTGCGTTCAAGTGTTCCAGTCGTGTGCTGAAGCCATTCAACACTGGTCTCTTTGGTGCATAGGCTACAGATCTCGAAATCGAAACGATCACCGTTTGGTGTGGCTATCATCTGCACCGTAGTCGCAACGTCTGATAGTAACAAGGCGTGTCTGATCGTGACATTGGTCAACGCAACTTCATCTTGCCCAAAAATTGAACGTGCAACGACCATCGCCATTTCAAAAAACGCACTGGCGGGGAAAACGACATTGCCAAAGACCCTATGATCGTCCAGATAGGCAGGACTTGAGGTGCTTAAGTTCGACTCGAATATAGCGCTTTTGCTGGCGTTCTGTATTCGCCGATGGACCAATGGATGAAGCCTTTGCCCGTTACCTCTGGTGGAAACAAAGTCCGTCCAACAGCGTTGATAGCGCCATGGATAATTTGGTAGATGTATACGTTGCAAATTGGACTGATCATAAAAACCTTTCCAATTTATATTAACCCCGCATACATAAAGCTGCGCAAGGCTGTTTAACAGAGTCGAGCTCTCAACGGCTGGTTTAATACTTGGAAGCCATGTCCCAAATTTAGGTGAAACGCTTGCTCGACCCAAGCTGAGGAGTGTGGGCTTTGGGCCAATTTCCAAAAAAGTTTGAAACTTCTGCGATTGCGCGAAAGTAATACCATCGGAAAACCTGACTGCACCGCGTAGGTGGTCTACCCAGTAGTCCGCCGAAATTTCTGTATCATCCCACGGTTTGCCTGTAACATTAGAGATCAAAGTCTTTTTTGGTGCCGTAAAACACACGCTTTCCGCAACTTCCCGGAATTGGTCAAGTATCGGATCCATCATGGGTGAATGGAACGCATGGCTAACCTTCAGCGTAGTTGTTTTGACCCTCTGACTTTCCAAACGTGCAACAATTGCAGCCAGCCTAGATCCATCACCTGAGAAAACAGTACTTTGTGGTGCGTTAACAGCGGCAATTGAAACGAGAGGATCATCAGCAATAGCACTAAGAACCGTGGTTTCATCTGCGGCAACACTCACCATCATTCCACCTGGAGGCAAGGATTGCATTAAACGCCCCCGCGCAGCTACTAAGCGAAGCGCTTCCTCAAGCGGGAAGACCCCGGCGACGCAAGCGGCCGCGTATTCGCCGATACTGTGACCTAAAAGCAAATCAGGTAAGATACCCCATTCCTCGAAGAGTTTAGTAAGAGAATATTCAATCGCAAAAAGGGCAGATTGCGTATAGGCCGTTTGATGCAAGGCCTCACCTGTCCACATGACCTCAAGTAGAGGTAAGTCAAGATGCGGTTCCAAGAGCTTAGCGCATTGATCCATGGTTGCGCGAAAAACTGGGTATCTCTCGTATAGCTCCTTACCCATTCCGACATATTGGGCCCCCTGACCGGTGAATAGGAATGCCAATTTGGGCGAGCGTCGCTCAGCAACTCCGCTTGCTGCGCTAACGCTGGAGTTACCAGCCGCAAACTCATTCACAGCTTGCGAAAGGTCCAATTGGTTTCTGGCCAGAAACGCCGCACGGTGTGGAAAATGGGACCGACTAGTCGCCGCTGAAAAACAGAGCTGAGAAAGATTAACTTCCTTACCGGAGTCTTCGTGATCCAAAAATTGGGAGAAGCGTTTGGCTAATTCAGACAAAGCTCCTGGGGCCTTGGCAGATAGCGTCAATATTTGTTCTGAAAAGTTATCTACAGATTGCTGCTGGCTCCGTTTTACCGGTTCGGGTGCCTGCCCAATAATTAAATGCACATTAGTTCCACTCATCCCAAATGCGCTGATCCCTGCAAAGCGTTCTTTGCCCTGCCATGCTGTATTTTTCATGGGAATTTTTATTGGCCACTCGTCCCATGGAATATGTCGGTTAGGCTCTGAAAAATTTATATGCAGTGGAATTGTTTCATGTTGAAGAGACAAAACAACTTTCATAAGTCCCGCGATCCCAGCGGCCGAATCAAGGTGCCCAACATTGGCCTTCACCGCTCCCAAATAAAGAGGCTTGGTTCGATCTTGGCAAAGTACCCGCGCGATTGCGCTTACCTCAATAGGATCGCCAAGTGGTGTGCCGGTGCCATGAGTTTCAACAAAATCGATCTGATCCGCTTTCAGGCCTGCATCAGCAAGTGCATCTCGTAGCATTGCACGCTGGGCTGGCCCACTTGGCGTTGTAACCGTGCGGGCCTGGCCATCGTGATTGGCCGCAGAGCCTTGAACTATGGCAAGAACTGTGTCCCCATTAGACTGTGCATCGCTTAGGCGCTTTAACGCGATTATACCACAGCCTTCACCCTGCCCGAAGCCATTAGCGCTGGAATCAAAGGTCTTGCACCGCCCATCGGGAGACAGAGCGGTCATTTGACAGATGCCAATCAAATGCTCAGGAGCGAGTACTAAGCTCACGCCGCCTGCTAAGGCCAGATTGCTTTCACCATTTCGCAAGGACTGACATGCGAGATGTACGGCAAGAGATGAAGAAGAACAGGCTGTATCCAACTGAATTGCTGGGCCGCGAGAGTCTAGAACATGACAGATCCGGCCAGCTGTAAGGCCTCGCAGAGCGCTAAGTTGGGCGTAGCGGTCAATCTCTCGATTATCGGCGGAATAAATCCGCTGTGAAGAGTAATCATCCCAGTATTGACCGATGAAAACCCCAGTTTTCTCGCCTTTTAGTGAGGTGGGGGGGATACCCGCATGTTCCAACGTCTCCCAACTGACTTCCATTACCAGGCGTTGCTGTGGATCAAGGCTTTCTGCTTCTCGGGGCGACAGGCCAAAAAATTGTGGGTCAAACTTGTCTATATCGTCCAAGAAATAACCTTGCCTGACATACACTTTTCCTGGAACAGTTATTTCAGGATCGTAGTACTCATCGACATTCCAACGAGTCCCAGGAATATCACTCAAGATATCCTGTCCGGAGCTTAAGAGATTCCAGAATTCGTTCGGATTGCGCACACCACCGGGGTAGCGACACCCCATACCGATTATGGCGATGGGTTCTCGCGAAGTGTCATCGATCTCGCGAGCTGCAAGCTCATCCTGCAAGCGCAATATTTCAGCATTGGCGTCTTCTAGCGTTTGGGGTCGGCCTCCATCGAGCCACATCTCGTTTGACATTGGCTAATGCTCTCGCAGTTTGAAACGCTGTATTTTGCCTGTTGCAGTCCGCGGTAGATCATCAATAAATTCAAGCCACCTTGGGCGACTATGAGCATCGAGTTTTTTGGCACATAATTTAAGAAGTTGTCCTAGCACATGATCACAAGGGGTAATGCCATTCCGGAGACAAACAAAAGCCTTTGGTTTTACAAGTCCTGCATCGTCATAATGCCCAACTACTGCACAATCAGTGACAAATTCATGCCCGTTTAACACCTCTTCGATTTCCAAAGGCGAGACCCAGAGCCCGCCGACTTTTAGCATATCATCGGCCCGTCCCTGATGCCAATAATACCCACTTTCATCTTTCAGATACTGATCGCCCGTTAAGAGCCATTCCCCTCGAAAGGTCTGGCGTGTTTTTTCCGATTGATGAAGGTAAAAAAGTGCTGTTGTTTCCCCACGCACCATAAGATTGCCAACCACCCCCTGAGGGACATCTTCACCGTTATCGTCAACAAGCCTTACATTATAGCCCCCAATTGGCTTACCGCTGCTGCCAGGACGCAATTCCTCCGGTCGATTAGCCATAAATGTGTGATAGGTTTCTGTGCAACCAATCGTGTCAAGGATTTCAATCCCGGTCGCATTTTTCCAAGCATACCAAAGCCGCTTGGGAAGAGGTTCGCCTGCAGACATGCATAACCTTAGCGACCTGACGTCATAGCGTTCATCGAAATTAGGCAAAGAAAGAATTGCCCCATATACTGTTGGAACACAAACAAATATAGTTGGTTTAAATTTGTCAATCGTTTTGAGCACTGCAGCTGCCTGACGAGGCGCACCGGCATACAGGACACAGCTCGCACCTACATACCAAGGAAAGATAAGGTTGCCGCCAATCCCATAAACGAAAAATAGCTTAGCGACTGAGAATGTACGGTCATTTTCACTTAAACCAAAGAGGTCCACGCCTGATAACTGTGCAATTAATGGATAATCTTTGTGAGAGTGAAAGACCCCCTTTGGTAGACCCGTTGTACCACTAGAGTAATGAAGTGAGCAAAAATCATCACGATGCGTCTTTTCGGCGTCAAGATTGGTGGTTTCTGGAGCGATCCAGTCGGAAAAGTTCTTATAATTGGCGTCTTCATTCACTCCGACAACGATAACCTTGGTTAAGGTGTTGTTTAGGCCTAAAATAGGTTCGACTAAAGCCAACATACTATCATGGACAACCAGCACCCGGACACGCGCATCCCTAAGGATGTGGTCATATTCCTCCGACTTAAGTAATGTGTTAATTCCAAGAGCAATCCCTCCAATCTTTGCTGTTGCAAAGAAAGTGGTTATCCATTCTGGCCGATCTGGACAAAGGATTGCCACGCACTCGCCAAACCGGACACCCATTCGGATAAGAGCATTTCCGACCTGGTTCACTTGGTTTGATACCTCTTGAAAGGTCAGCGAGGCATACTCGCTCAATAAAGCAGTCTTATCTGCGCGATGCTTTAAGTTGTGCTCGAGTATGTCACACATGTTGTAATAGGTCGGCAAGTCTCTGGCTTTCATCGTCATCCGGCTTTTTCGTAAGCAGAAACAAGCTCGCCGAAAGTTTCTGGATAAAGGTCACCTTCCAGGATTGCGCGAGGGATAAAACCAACATCTTTCTCAATGCCTGTTAGCAAACCCATAAAAGCCAATGAATCTAAGCCGAACACGTCCAACTCATCTTCGTCCTCCATATCTTGGGGAAACGGCATCGGTGAATGCTCGGCAACTGCCTTTTCAAGTCTGGCAAGAACAATGTTTCGTAAGTCCATACTTTTCCCTATAGGGTGTTTAACTCGTCTTACCGGCCAAATTATGACCGACAATATGATTAGCCTATGTGTGAATTAAATGTCTAGTCCGCAATGCGAAGATTTCGGTTTATAATGCCGTTAGTTTGCAAAATATTCTATAGGTCGATGATCTAATTATTAACCAAGTTAGATCATGAGTTAAGTCGTGGTGACACAACTTGGCATAAGCTATAAGTTCTTTTGGTAGCCTTCATTCACCCTCTTTTTTCTTTCCAGAGGCCTCGTCAAAAGAGACGCCCATTTGGTCGCCAATTTTTTTAAGAAGTGGATATTGCACTGCCATTTCCATTATGGAGTCCATTGCAGTTGTTACAGGGGATTTTGGAGAACCATCACCAATTCCACCACCTAAACCAGTAACATGGTTAACGTTTATCGATTTTATCTTCTCTGCCGGCTTTACCATCTCGCTCATGATTTTTGGCATAGCTTCAAGCCGCACCTTTTCAAATTCTAGAGCGACCAGAGCATCCGTACGCGTATTTTCGGCATCAATTCTTGCCCGGCTAGCTGCCACCTCTGCCATTTTGACCGCCTTCTCCGCTTCTGCTTCCTCTCGACGTGCATCGGCTTTGTCTCTGGCTGTGGCCTTTTCGCTTTCGGCTTCAATTGCGGCGCGTGCAGCCTTAGCTGTTGCATCCGAACGCGCCGAGATTTCAGCGAGTGCAGCAAAACGTTCTGCTTCTGCCAAAGCGCGGGCGGTCTCAACAGCTTGAGCGGATTTAACGGCCTCTGCCCGCGCTACATCCGCCTGAGCTTGAGCTTTGCTTTCATCTTGGCTTTTGGCTGAAATGGCAATCTGCCGGTCCTGTTCGGCGATGGCCAGGGCCTGCTCTCGTTCAACTTCTGCTGCCTGTATGGAGCGTTCCATATCAATTTTGGCCTCGGTTGCTGCCCGTTCGCTATCTGCTTTTCGCTTTGCAACTTCTGCGATCTGTGCAGCTGCGAGCGTTTCGATTTCTTGTTGTTGAGCTATTTCGGCGCGCCTTTCTTCCAGATCAATTTCAAGTCTCTTACGCGATGCCTCCATTGATGCCCGACGAACTGACACTTCGCTATCGGCATCAATCTCTGCTCTTTCTTTCTTAGATTTTGCAATTACCTCTGCCAATTTACGCATGCCAACCGCATTGAATGCATTATTTTCGTCCAAAGCCGAAAAGGGTGTCTGATCCAACCCTGTCAGAGATACGCTGTCGAGTTGTAAACCATAGCGAGATAGGGTTTCTTTCAAGCCATCGCTAACCTCCGACACAAACTCAGTCCGGTTTTCGTGGAGTTCATCCATAGACATGCGAGCGGCGACCGAGCGCAAAGAATCAACCATCATCCCGTCAATTAAGTTTCGAAGCTCATCTCTATTGAAGGTACGTTTTCCAAGTGTTTGAGCTGCTCGCGTGATTGCTTCCTCATTGGGTGAGACGGAGACATAGAATTCTGCACCAATATCAACTCGCAAACGGTCTTGCGTGATAAGGGAACTTTCCCCACGCCGATCTATGTCTAGACGCAAAGTCTGCATATTGACTCGGCTAATTTCGTGGAAATATGGTACTGTAAGCAAGCCACCGTCAATAACTACGCGCTTTCCGCCCACCCCAGTCCTCAGTAAAGATACCTCATTGGTAGCTCTCTCGTACCACCAGGCAGCCAATGCGATGATTACCGCAAAAACTACAACTATGAGAATGATCCAGCCTGTAACGCCCATCTTTTCTCCCTCCCTAAAGTCCCTGCATGTTGCATAGAATGTTTGAAGACATACCACCATCTGAAGGAATATTAGCTCCCCGGATCCAAGTGGTCATATCTGATAATAAAAACATTATAATTGGCGCTATGTCCTCGGCCGTACCTGGCCGGTCCATTGCTTTTCTATCCTCCTCAGCCCGCTGGCCAAGCGTTTCCAAGAAATCCTTGAGGATTGGCGTATCCACTGGACCAGGGCTAACTGCGTTCATCCGAATACCCCGCTCGCGCCAAGTCCAGCGGTTTTGCATAGTCCAGACTATGAGTGCTTCTTTTGAGAAAAAGTAGCTACGCCCCCCTTCTGAGGATACTCGCCATTGTTCAATGAACTGATCCAGATTATTAAAGTCCAAATGTTCTGATGCTTTTATAGCGTTTACTGCTTGAGGCCAACCGATGCCTGCAAGTGAGGCTACATTTACTATACTAGCGCCATCTGAGAGCTTACCTATCATGCCATAAGTCAGACGTTTTAGTCCGACAAGGTTGACTCGCAACAAAAGGTTGGCATCTTTTGTGGGTGGTAAACCTGCGTTATTGACCAAACCATCAATACCTTCAGGCATAACATCAATCAGAGCATCTATTGCGCGCGGATCGCTAAGGTCTGCGCGATAAAATTCTTCTACGTTATCGAAGTTTTTGTTCACGTCTACGCCAAGAACTTCGGCACCTTGCTCTGCCAGAATTCTTGATGTTTCCCAACCGATCCCCGAAGCAGATCCAGTTACCACAATACGTTTACCTTTGACTAGATTGCGCATTGTTAAAATACCGGTGGGAAAGGTTTCTGGCCACGATCCATCGTGATCCAGCGTGTTTCGGAAAAATTTTCAAACGACCAGCGACCACCATAACGGCCTTGCCCACTGGCCTTTGCTCCACCAAATGGGGCATGAGCCTCATCATTTATAGTGGCACAATTTACATGACACATACCTGTTTCAAGGCGTTGGGCAATTTCCATAGCGCGATATTCGTCAGCTGTAATTATGCCAGATGATAAGCCGTATTCTGTGTCGTTGTTCATCGCTATAGCTTCTGCATCGGTTTGAAACGGAACCACAACAGCTACTGGACCGAAAGTTTCATCACGCCAGATATTCATATTAGGTGTGACATGGGTAACGATAGTTGGTTCAACAAAGCGGCCGTTCACGTTACCTCCAAGTGCGAAATTAGCACCTTTTGCTATGGCGTCTTCTAGTTGATGTTTTACGTTCTCTGCTTGGCGATCATTGATTAATGGACCTATAACATTGGATTTATCGGTTACATTGCCGGTTTTCAGTTTTCTGGCCCGAGCAACAAAATCCTGCAGAAATTGATCATAAATTTTTTCTTGGACAAGGACTTTCTCAACACTCATACAAACTTGACCCTGATGCAAGAATGCTCCAAAACTAGCAGCGCTAGTAGCACGCTCCATATCTGCATCTTCCAGCACTATTAGACTGTCTTTGCCTCCTAGCTCGATACAGGCTTTCTTCAGATGAGCGCCGCACTTAGCTGCAATTCTTCGGCCAACGGCCGTAGATCCAGTAAATGCAACACCTTTCACCAATGGATTGTCGATCAGTTCGTCACCGACCTCAGTGACTTTATCTCGTGAACAGGTTACTACGTTAAAAACGCCAGGTGGAACCCCGGCCTCTTCCATCACCTCTGCAAAGAAAACTCCACCCATATAAGGTGTTTCTTCTGAAGGTTTTAGAACAACAGTGTTCCCAGCTGCCATTATGAAAGAAAAGGGTCGCGCTGCCAAAATACCGGGGAAATTCCATGGGCTCAGAACCGCCACAACACCCAGCGGCACTCGAACTGCAGTCGAAACCTTGCCGTTTAGCGAGGGCAATACCTCACCGATTGGTGCATAACAAGCGGCGGCAGCAGATTTGAAAATTTCCGACAACGCTTTAACCTCGTAAGCGCCTTTACCATACCAGCCACCGCCTTCCATCTGCGCGGCGACAATGAAATCTGGCGCACGTTTTGATATGACTTCAGCAATTTTTAACATCATTTCTGCACGTTCCTGAAACTTTAACCTCGACCATTTTGGAAAAGCACTATTGGCGGCTTCGATTGCTTGTCCCGTCTCAGTGCGCCCGGCATCTGGAATACGAGACCAAAGGGATCCGTCAAAAGGATTTGTACTATCAAACTGATCCTGGGTTCTCTGCCATTGACCGTTGATGTAAAGGCCTTTGATTTCTGGGGTCGAATTTAGTGGATCAAGCATTTCAATCTCTTTCGAATTGGCCAGTGGGACGGCGGCGGTAAACTTCGACTATAGGTTTCTTATAGATTTCGATAGATACTGGGGAGGCGCCGGCATCACTTCCAGATTGCGTGGGTATTGCATTTGCGGTTTCGGCCGATGATTTTTCTACTTCTCTAGGACGGATTCGGGCAGCAGCAGCAGCGGTTTCGATGTTTTTGATAATGATTTTGATCCTTGATTGCGTAAGTTTTCCCACGGTATTGACAGTTTCGGCATTAGGCTGCCGTGAAACTTCAGCAGAGATTTTGGCAGCGATCTCAACTAAATCATCGACTGAGCCATCAATATATTGATCGGCAGAGCGTTGCGGTATTGGCATTGTATCGAACCGAGGCGCGGCTGGCGTGGCTTTTATTTCAGTGGTTGTGCCGATCTTCTTGATATTGCCACTGGCACCAAGATACGCCTTTTGTACTACCGGGTTATTCAATAGGCGCTCTGCTGAGTCTTTATGGGTTATACGCGTGTTTTCTAGCAAGTACCCGCGGTCGGCGATTGCCAAACTTTGTTTTGCATTTTGTTCAACAAGCAAAACACCAATGCCAATGGTTTTTATTTGAGCAAGGTTTCGAAAAAGTTCTTTGCACAAAAGCGGCGATAGACCGAGTGAGGGTTCGTCCAGCATTAGTATTATTGGCGCTGACATCATAGCTCGCCCAATAGCAACCATTTGTTGTTCACCGCCTGACATTGTGCGGACAACCTGCCGTTGGCGTTCTTGAAGTTTCGGGAATAGTTCAAAAACACGATGTAAGTTTTCATTTTCCTTTGCCTTCGCTCGGGCTGGGTGGGCTCCCAAAAGTAGGTTTTCCTTGACTGTCAGATCTGCAAAAATACCACGTCCCTCAGGCACTAGAGCTAAGCCTTTTTCAACGATTTCATCTGAAGACAGACCTACCAGTGAGATGTCCCCAAAGTTTATTTTACCCGAAACCGTTCCCTCGCAAATTCCCGCTATCGCACGCAGAAGTGTAGATTTACCTGCGCCATTTGCCCCTAAAATAGCGACGATTTCACCAGGTAAGACATTTATCGATACGTCATTCAGCGATGGATGTTGGCTGTAAGCTGCAGAGAGATTTTTTACCTCAAGCATCATCATCTCCCAAATAGGCGCGGATGACTTCGCTGTCTGAAAGCACCTCATCAGGCGCGCCCTCAGCAATTTTTGCACCTGATGATATAACCACACAACGGTCACACAACGAACGTATAGCGTCCATAACGTGTTCTACCAAAACAACCGTTATACCCTCATCGCGCAGGGCGTGAATTAGTTTTATTCCGGTTGCCAATTCGGTAGGGTTCAATCCGGCCAGCCACTCATCTAGCAAAAGGACCTCTGGTTCTCCTGCGAGCGTCCGAGCAAGTTCCACTCGTTTTTGGTCAATGTAGGTTAGTGAAGAAATAGGGGAGTAGCTCATAGCATCTATGCCAACTCGTTCTAACATATCATGCGCAAAGCCTTCTGCGTCACTTCCCCATCGGCGACGATGACCGTATACGGCTCCGGCAATTACGTTTTCTAAAACGGTCAAACCTGGGAGAAGACGAACCAATTGGAAGGTACGCCCCACACCAGAGCGAGAAATAATTTGGGCTGGTAAGTCTGAGATCAATTGACCACGTAGGGAGATCCGTCCTTCCGTTGGTTTGAAAACACCTGAGATCATGTTCATCATAGTTGTCTTGCCAGATCCGTTTGGGCCAATAATGCCCACCATTTCGTGTTCTGCCACATCAAAAGACAGATTTGATACTGCTACTAATCCACCGAAGCGTTTGGAGACGCCCTTGACCGATAGGATTGCTTTAGAGACCCTCATGAGTGCCTTTTCATTTTATTATGAAGATCCTCAATTCTGCCCACAAAACCATTCGGTAATGCGTAAACGATCAATAGGAAAGCGAGACCTAATACTAGGATTGATTGGTTGGGGAAATTTGCGTCAACCCAATTCCAGATGAGAAGGAAGGGAATAACGCCAACTACTGGGCCCCAAAGACGGCCTGATCCACCGAGGAGGGCCATTATTACGACGAAAAAGCTCAGTTGCGGTGAAAAGACCTGGTTAGGTTCGATATAACTCCAGCGTGGGGCAATGATTGCGCCAACGATAGCTCCAAAGAGACCCGTGGTGGTGAAAAGGATCACTTTTGCCATGGATGTGTTGATGCCAACGTGACGCGCTACAGTTTCATTACCCCCAATAATGCGCATTGCAAAGCCCAATCGGGAGCGTGAGATTATCCAACCTACCAGATATATTGAGCAAGAAGTGACTAACAACATCCAGAAAAGATGTTCGTCGCTAAAATCTGTCAGTACGTAAAGGCCGCGCGAGCCGAGAAAATTGTTTTGAACCCAGGAGACGAGATTGCGAATCATCTCAGCTAGACCAAGAGTAAAAATGACAAAGTAGACCCCCGAAAGGCGTAGGGTCGCAAGTCCGATAAGTGCAGCAAGTATTGCTCCAACCACAGCTGAAAGCGCGAGCATCGACCAAAAAGAAGTGCCGTAGTCGCTCATTCCAGTTCCAACAATGAAACCGCCAACACCAAAGAAAGCAGCCGAAGCGAGGCTTATATAATGAGTAGGCCCGGAGAACAGTACCCACGAAGTAGCCAGAGCAACATACATCATCACATCGACCCCGATTCCGAGCCAGTATCCGTTAGCAAGCATAGGCCAAAAGGCAGCCAGGATGGTGATAACCGCTGCCCAAATCAGTTCTTGCCAATTTGACCGTTTCATGTGGTGTGCTTCCCAAACAACCCTTGTGGGCGGAAAAGAAGAATTAAAACAAAAATTAAGTATGCTGATGCCAATGTTAAGCCTGGATCGACCAAAGTAGCTACACCTGTTTCAACAACACCAAGAATACCTGCCGCGATTATTGATCCACGAATCTCACCCACGCCTCCCATAATTACGATTATTAGCGCTTTCAGGGTAAAGACGACACCCATTGAAGCATCAAGTGTGATGAATGTTGAAATAAGTGCACCACCAACCGCCGTAATGGTGCCGCCAAGGGCAAATGCAATAGCTGATACGCGGGGCACATTGATGCCAACGAGACCGGAAGCCTCGGTTGAAACGGCAACTGCCCGGACCGCAACGCCGGGGCGCGAAAAATTAAGCCAAAGGTAAAGTGCCACTCCGATAAGGGCTGCTACTAGGAAAGCCAATAAGCGGTTTAATGAAGTTGTTGATCCAAGGATTCGTATGGGTTCTGAAAGGTATTTATAAGCAAAGAAACCGCCTTCTATCGAAACTATGATCCCAATTATGATAAAGGACAGTCCAAATGTTGCAAGGATGCTATCAACCTCGAGAGCGCCTTGAGTTTTTGAACGCTTAACTAACGGAGTTAGCAAAAATCGATAGATTATCCAATTACCTGTAAAACTGACAGGGATCACAAGGATTACTGTTAAAAGTGGGCTCACTTGGCTAGTGGTATAAAGCCAGAAGGCTGCGAGCGCGCCTAAGACCAAAACCTCTCCGTTGGCTAGGTTCATAATCCGGGCAACGCCGTACTGCAAATTTAAGCCCATGGCTACAAGTGCATAAGTGCCGGACAAAAGCAGGCCAGAAATAAGAATATCTATCATGGGTAGTAGCCAGCTCACGGCGCGGCACGCGCGCCGGGAGAGTTTAGAGGATTATTTCCATCCGTCTTTCAGACGGACATCAACTGCGCCATCAACGTTAGAGCCTTTCACACCGCGGAAGACGCCATCCTGCCACTGGCCCACAGACCAGAAGGTATTGGAAAAGTTGTTCTTGAAGTTGAGGTCACCCATGACTGTATCGAAAGTATTGTCCTTAATATATTGCGTCACTACTTCGCGATCCAAAGTTGCAGCTCCAACAATTGCCTGTTCGAGTATCTGTAAGGCTGCATAGGTGTTGGCTGAAGCCCAATAATCAGCAACTTTACCAGTAATTTTCAAGTGGGCCTCGCGATATTCTGCAATCTTTGGATCATCTACATTGGTACCACCTGCTCCAAGGACATTATTAATCTTGGACCCAAACGCATTACTAAATGCAGGGAAGCTGGTTGCAACGGCGGAGTAGTATACGTTCACATCCAGGTCTTCGATTATAGCCTGTTCTGCAAGGCCAAAGCTGTCAGGCGGGTAAGACCAAGCAATAAAAGCTTTTGCACCGCTGTCTTTTGCCCCTTTCATAACCGGTGAAAGGTCAGGCGTGCCAAGTGGATAAGATTTATCGTAGACTATTTTGAAACCTTCTGCGGTGAAAAGTTCACGTGCCTTATCCGCGAGTTCAATGCCAAACGCATCAGCAACATTAACCATTGCTATTTCGTTGCCAATTGCGCCTGCGTCACGTTGTTCCATCAGAATTGACTTAACCCCTTCAACAAAAGCGGTCGTGGTGCCGAGCGTGAAAAAAAGGTTTGGATAGCGGCCTGTCAGTTCATCCACCTTATCGGTAATTGCAGAAACGGCGATCATTGGATAGCCAAATTTTCCGTAAATAGGAGCACTTGCTATATTGAAGCCCGTTCCGTAAGGGGCCACAACAAAATCAACTTTATCTTGAGTCGCCAGGCGCTGGGCTAATTTGATATGTTCACCTGGGTTGGTCTTATCGTCATATTCGATCAAATCGATGGTCATCATTTCACCACCAACATTTAGCCCACCGACAGCGTTTACCTGTTCGACCCAAAGCTGAATGTTCGGCCATTGTGTTACAACTGCACCACCGGCAAGTGGCCCGGTTTTCGGAGAAATAGCTCCGAGTTTAATGACGCCTTCTGCAAACGCAGAAGTAGTAGCCAAAATAACCGCTGATGCCAGCGCTAAAACTGACCTTCTAATCATGATAACCTCCCTTATTTTCATTTAAGTCCGGACAAGCTTTGTCTGGGCGAATCGTATTTTGCATCCAAACTGTGCATTCATTATTCTGAAGGCACCAGAAAAATTTCGTACTTTGGAATGATAACTCCGCATTTTTGCGTTCAAAGCAATAGCAAGACGATAAAATCTAAGAAGTCAGTGTTTTTGAAAATTTTTGTTTTGCAAACACCCACCCCGTCAGGGCTAAAAGCGATTGAAGTCAAACGGGAATGCTAAGTAACAAGAATAGTGCGACTGATTACAACATAAACCTTTTCATCACATTATAGAGTAGGCGAGACACGTTATTATCAAATTGATTCCACGGTAAGCTACCGCAAAATGTAATGGATCCAACCGAAAATACTTGCCCACCTGTTTCGGTACGAAAATAGACCATGTCCGATCGTTTAGCGTCTACTTCATCGCCTCCTGATAAATTCGTAAGATGTGTCAGTTGTTCTTCTGGAACGAGCATAAAGCTGTTTCCATACGCCTGAGCCAAGATTGTGATCTCATGATCGCTTGATAAAGTGGCGTCAACACGATCAAGCTCAAACCCTGCTGCACCATTGCCACTAAAGCCAAAATCACCAATTGGTCCATCTTCGATACCTTCAAAGACCCAATCGAAGTCGGCATCAAAGCATACACGTTTGTAAGGCATGCCCTCGAAAACTCCCTGTGCCGTAAAACCAATGCCTACAAGCTTTTGTGGCGCTCGGCCATTTCTTCTCCAAAGCCCACCGTAAGCGCCATCAAAAGCATGGTAATACTCACCTGGTTTAGAGGCCCAGGCTCTCAAGCCATCTTCCGCTCTACGAATTTCTAAAAGATCCGGATCCTGTTGATGTCTTGCTATGCGCCAGTAAAAGCCATTCCCACCTAGATACATTAAGTTTCCGCCCAAGTCTCTGTAAGCCGTTAAGGCGTCAAGGGTGTTAGCTGTATGATATTCAGGGTGAGAACCTGTTGCTACTGCTGAGTAACCCGAGATTACTTCTATACCCTCTCTATCTAATTCATCATCCGTAATAACATCGTAATCAATTCCATAATTGTGAAGCCATGAAACAAGATGGCTATCTGCTTGAAAATGGCGAAGACCTGAACACGATGCAGCTCCAAATGTGATATAACCAGGTCTGAGATTAAAAAGCGGTCTTTTATGTGATGCATGGCAGATGCCATTTCCATCAGGATGCGTATTATAGGTTGATAACCCGTATTCGGGGTTTTCTGCCGGATTATGTGGATATGCCTTCCATTCTTCAATACGTTTTTGCCAAGAAGAGTCATAATCTGGACGTGCATGATTGCCGTAAATCGCGTAGGTAAAAGTTGATACCAACAGGCAAAGTTTAGATTGCTTGAAACCCTTAGGTGGACAAACAAATATTGGCATTGCGTCTTCGTGCCCGTTACTTTCAATTCGCATTACGTAAATTCCCGAAGGTGTTTGGTTTGGAATTTTCCAGGAGAAATTATCCTTCCAACCAAAATCATAAATATCATCTTCATTAAAATGTATTGCTGCATAATGGTCAGGTTTATGTTTCCAATTGAACTCGCTTCCATTCCATGTGCTGCCACAAACAGCTCTAGTAGGTTCATTTATTAACCTGAGACATGGTCCAAAATGACTTTTAATTTCTTTGCGATGGATGTCTTTTGAGAAATCCCATTCAAAAGTCTTTAGGCCGTCAAAACTTATGCGTGGTGCCTCAAGTCTACCATTGAAATGGTGGCTTGCGATACCGTTTTTTCTGGATGCAGCTAAACAAAAGTGAGCATTAATTACAGGGACTTTCGTTGGAAACCCATCAGTAACGCTGCTTGTTAATTTTTTTTCGCTTGGATCTCCTCGAAGTTCAGTTATGCAAAGTGTTAATACATCATGGGCTCTCAGATTAGCACTCAGCCTATACCAACGATTGAGAGATAGTGGTCGAGAGCTGATTACTTTTCGGTCACTTACGGAGAATTCTATTTCCCCACTGGAAGTCAATTCTATTTCTATATCTCCCCAAGCGACTATTGTTTGAGAGTTATGTCGTAAAATCGTGGGATAGAGACTAATTGAAATATCAAGTTCTTTAAGTTCTTTTGTTTTTAATCTTTCTTCGGTTTGGGCAAAAGACCCTGGATGAAAAGTTTGATGTTCTGCTAAAAAGGTAAGTTCCGGAAATAAGTGATCACACGCTGTTTCTAAAATGCCTAGGCCTTTAGGGTTTGGGTCAGCTGATATGGAGCGTTTTAGCGAAGCCGTGACGGGTTTTGATAATTTGTTGGAGACTTTAAAATTTATTGTATCCCCTGCACGACCTGATAATTTATCAGAGTAGCCTATGAGCTGAATTGACATAATATTCCTAAAAAATTTTAAATTCGATTTATAAAATGTTATGCATGTTGGGACATCTGTCAACTTTGTTAAATGTTGCTTAGTTTTATCGACTTTGAATTGGAAAAACTGAAAGGAGCTAAGGTGAAAGAGTTAGACTCAGAGCTACAGGCACGTCTCGTGCGATACACTGCCATCGAAACACAAAGTGAAGAAAACTCGCAATCGAAACCAAGTACAACCGTCCAGTTAGACCTTCTGGAACTTCTTCAAAAAGAGTTAGAGGATATAGGTGCAAGTGATGTTGAGTTGACGGATTATGGAACTGTTCTGGCAACGATCCCTGGCAACATTGATAAACCGACTATAGCATTCCTAGCTCATGTTGATACAGCTCCGCAGTTTGCTGCTAGCGGTGTAAAGCCTCGTGTTGTAAAAGGTTACAACGGTGGTGATATTTCTTTTCCGGATGCGCCTGACTTGACACTCAGTCCGGAGGAAAACCCTTATCTTGCTACTAAGCAAGGCCATGACATTGTGACTGCTTCTGGCACTACTCTTCTTGGGGCCGATGATAAGGCCGGCGTATCAATTATTATGGCCGCTGCAAGACATTTATTGAGTAAGCCTAGTAATATCCGAGGGCCTATCCGGATCGCTTTCACCCCTGATGAGGAAATTGGCCGTGGGGTCAATGAAGATTTACCCAAAGATTTGAAAGCTGATTTCGCTTATACCTTCGATGGAGGCGCAGTGGGTGAGATTGAATACGAGACGTTCTCAGCTGACCGTGGAGTTGTTAAAATTAGAGGTGTATCAGTACACCCTGGATTAGCCAAAGAAAAACTTGTGAATGCTGCGCATCTGGCAGCAAAAATCCTACAAACACTACCTCAGACGACAATGACACCGGAAACAACGTCAGGTAGAGAAGGGTTTATCCACCTCACGGATATGAACGGGGGCTCTTCGGAAATGGAACTTAAATTCATAATAAGAGACTTTGAACTGGACGGATTGGTCCAAAAAGGAGAGCTTTTACGTACAGTTTGTGATGCCGTGCAAGCAACTGAGACTCGTGCTGAAATAGTTTGCGAAATATCGCCTCAATATCGCAATATGCGTTATTGGTTGGAGGAAAATATGACACCTGTAGAAAAGGCACGCGATGCAGCAGAGGCTCTGGGAATAGAAACTGTTTCGGCACCTATCCGCGGTGGTACGGATGGATCGCGCCTCACGGAGCTTGGTGTGCCCACCCCCAACCTTTTCACTGGAATGCAAAATATTCATGGACCGTTGGAATGGATTTCGGTTCAGGATATGCGCCTTGCCACTCAACTAATGTTGAAGATTGCTGAAGGTTGATCAAATATACCAAGTCACCTAAATGGTGCACTGCGTTTGCAAAATCCCCTTCTAGTTAGGCCACTGACATGGCTAGAAGAGAATCTTCTGGCTTTTTTTGAACAAACCATACCACTTGACTGTACTTGCAAATTTTTTTTGCGAGTGCTGGCAAAGTGCTAATCTTTTTGTTCTGAAAACTAGATCTTTAATTTGTCAGCATAATGCATGAAAAAATCAAGGTGCTACCTTATTGACAACCGAAATGCAGCAACACAGACGTTAGAAGATTTGTTTGTAAAGCTATTTTTATTTTCAAAAATTTACTAAGAATTTAAGAAAATAACATTCGTGTAAAATTTGATTTTGCCCTACATTATAATTCATGATGGAAACGAATGTAACAGATACTTTTTTTGACGCGCTAGTAATTGGTGCAGGGTTTTCAGGACTCTATCAGTTGCATCGATTACGCGATGATCTTGGTTTGAGCACTTTAGTGATCGAAAAAGGTAGCGGTGTTGGGGGAACTTGGTTTTGGAACAGATACCCAGGTGCAAGATGTGACAGTGAAAGCCAAGGATATGCCTATTTTTTTTCACGCGAACTTCATGAAAAATGGCAGTGGACCGAGAGATATCCAGCCCATACTGAAATAAGAAAATACTTAAATTATGTTGCCGATTCCCTTAACCTGAAAAAAGATATAATGTTCGATACTAAGGTTAGCGCCTGCCGCTTTTTTGACGATGATAAAATTTGGCAGGTGCGGATCGAAGATGGAAGGGTTTTTTATGCCAAGTGGCTAATAAGTGCTGTAGGCTGCCTTTCTGCAGCAAATGTACCCGAAATTCCAGGATTGGCTTCATTTAAAGGTGATTGCTATCATACCGGCAAATGGCCAAAGGAAGGTGTTGACTTTTCAGGGGTAAGAGTTGGGCAAATCGGGACCGGGTCAACCGGGATTCAAGTTGCTTCAGAAATAGCTAAGACCTGCAAACATCTTACCGTTTTTCAAAGAACAGCTAATTACTCCATCCCGGCACGTAATACTGTTTGGGACAATACATATGCAGACTGGGTCCGGAATCATTATGAAGAGTTAAAAGCTTTAGTCCGTTCCACCCCTAATGGGCACCCTTTTAGAATATCGGGAAATTTAGCTATGGAGGTCTCTGAGGAGGAACGTAACGATATGTTCGAAGCAGCTTGGGCTAAAGGCGGTTTGCGATTTCGTGGTGTTTTTAGTGATCTTCTGACGTCCGAAAAATCTAATGAAGCAGCTGCAAACTTCATAAAATCAAAAATTCGTCAGAAAGTAACGGATCCGGATAAAGCCGAAATTCTATCGGATATAGATCATCCCTATGCAGCTAAAAGGCCTCCGATAGACACAAATTATTTTGAAACCTTTAATAGAGAAAATGTTTCACTCGTAAATTTAAAAGCAGATCCCATCAAAGAGATTATTCCTGGTGGTATCAGCTTGAAAAGCGGAGATGTACGCGATCTGGATGTTATAATTTTTGCAACGGGATTTGACGCAATGACCGGTCCTTTACTGTCGTTGGATATTGAGGGGTCATGCTTATCGTTAAAGGAGTATTGGGCCGAAGGTCCGAGGAATTATCTTGGCCTAGCCATTCCCGGGTTTCCGAATCTGTTCACAATAACTGGACCTGGTAGTCCCTCTGTGCTGTCAAATATGCCGGTATCGATTGAACAGCATGTGGATTGGATTACCGATTGCATCAAGTACTGTGTTTCAGGTGGTTATATGCGCATTGAGGCGGAGGAACATGCCGCCCAAAACTGGACAGAACATGTACGTTCTACGGCTGAGGCGACTTTACTAGCGAAGGTGAAGCATAGTTGGTATTTAGGAGCAAATATTCCAGGAAAACCCCGCGTCTTCACACCTTATGCCGGAGGTCTGGTCACATACCGCAAGATCTGCAACTCAATTGTACGAGACGGTTATAAGGGCTTCCTGCTTGATCAAAAAACAACTCAGGGCCCAAAAATGACATTTGATTTTGAAGCTCCAAACGTAACCAATTTGGGTGTTTGAGTTTTGGTGCCCTAAAAATATTTCTTTATGCACTTCAAGTGGTTAATATAGAAAAAATTTTTAGATTCCTTTAACCAGTCAATTTACTATGGTCTTAACATTTTGGATTATCTTTACCACCCATGCTAAAATCTCAGAAACACCTTTTCGATTTACCTGAAGGTATAGCCTACTTAAACACGGCATACATGTCGCCTTTGATGAATTCTGTCGTTGAGGCAGTTGAGGAAGGAGTGCGGCTTAAAGCGAGACCATGGACCCTAACCATTGATCATTTTTTTGAGGATGTTCATAAGTCCAAAAGACTTTTTGGCCGCATGATGAACGTTCCGGCAGAAAATATTTCTATCACTCCTTCAGCATCCTATGGTTTGACTACCGCCGCCAACAATTTATCGTTGAAAGCAGGAGAGCGCATTATTGCGTTGCGCCATCAGTTTCCCTCTCACACGTATCCCTGGAAGCGGAAGGCGCGCGAGACGGGTGGTGTGTTCCATGAAATTGAGGTGCCAGAAGGACAAGCTGCAACCGAAGTTCTTATTGCATCTATAGATGACCGTACAGCAATTGTTGCTGTTCCAAATGTTTTATGGACGAGTGGAGCCTATGTGGACCTGATCCAAATTCGCAGGCATTGCGATGAGGTAAGGGCTGCACTTGTTTTGGACCTAACACAGTCAGCTGGTGCGCTTGTTACCGATTTTCAAAAAATTCGCCCCGATTTTGCGGCTGTTGCAAATTACAAATGGATGTTGTGTCCTTATACAACGGGATTTCTTTATGTGGGTGATGAACATTTGGATGGTCGGCCATTGGAAGAAGGTTGGGTAACGCGCAAAGGTGGGAGAAATTTTTCAAGTCTAACTGAAAACCCAGAAACGTTTGAACTGGGTGCTGTACGCTATGATATGGGAGAACGCGCAAATTTTGCGCTGAACCCTGGTGTTAATCGAGCATTGGAACAGTTGCTTGATTGGGGGGGTGGAAAACATTGAGCAGACATTAGGATCGCGTAACGCAATACTATGTGAGAGGTTGGATGCGCTCGGATTAAAAACGACCAAAGCTGCAAATCGTGGCGCGCATTTTATAGGAGCCCAAATTCCAGAGAAAACAAGAGACGATCTTTTAATCGCTTTAGCAAAAGATAACGTCTTTCTGTCTGTACGAAATGGGTCGCTTCGCATTACACCGCATCTTTGGAATGATGATCAGGATTTTGATCAACTTATAAATACTCTGGAGAGGTTGCTTTAGCACATTAAAAAGCATTTTAGAGTAAAATCAACCTGGCTGGGATGGTAGGATTCGAACCTACGGTACACTGTACCAAAAACAGTTGCCTTACCACTTGGCTACATCCCAGCAGGTGGGGCGTATTTACGATGGACTTTATTCACATTCAAGGCAAAAGTCATTAGGCTCAGATTTAAGTAACTTGGCTTACGTAACCGATTAACTAATTATTCATGTTTAAGCCTCCGTTGGTATGGTTTTTACTTGATCTTTCTATAGCGGCCGCCTTACGTAGCGTATAAAAAAGAAAAATGGAAAATAGGGAGACAACCATGGCTCGGAAATGGTCCTCGCGCGCCGGGCTAAAAAGACATATTTGTTTCTTGTATTCAGGCAAACATCAGTGGTGAAGCTTATTATTAAGAAGAATACGGTGACTTGACGTGCACCCAGTAACAAAAACAGTCCTTCAGAGATTGGGATTGGGGCTTGCGACCTTGTTTGTTGTCTCCATCATTATTTTTTCTGCTATAGAAATGCTGCCTGGCGACTTTGGGCAGGCCATCTTAGGTCAGGCGGCAACCGAAGAGACGGTCGCTGCATTTCGCCGAGAGCTAGGCTTGGATCAGCCCCCCTATCTCCGTTATTTGCAGTGGGTTGGTGGAGCCATACAAGGTGATTTAGGGACCTCTTTTTCTGGTCGTAATGCCTCAGGCATCGATCGCTCCAGGGCTGTTGTGGATCTGATCGCACCTCGTCTATGGAATACCTTGTTTCTTGCTGGGATGACGGCAGTCATTGCTGTTCCGATTTCATTGGCACTGGGTATCACAACCGCGCTTTATAGAAATTCTTTTTATGACAGGTCGGTGAATACAGCCACATTAACGACTATTTCCTTTCCAGAGTTTTTTGTGGCTTATATCCTCATTCTACTTTTAGCGTCACTTTATCCAGTCTTTCCATCACTTGCCAACGTTGATGATTCTACCCCTGTAGGTGAGCGAATTTTTAGAACTGCTCTACCCGCGCTTACACTTACTTTGGTAATTGTAGCACACATGATGCGCATGACGCGTGCTGCAATCATTAATCTCCTCGCAAGCCCCTACATTCAAATGGCACGGCTTTCGGGTGCTTCGCAGACCGAGGTGATTGTCAAACACGCCCTTCCAAATGCTTGGGCACCTATTGCCACAGTTATTGCTTTTAACCTGGCATACCTTGTGGTGGGTGTCGTGGTCGTTGAAGTCGTATTTGTATATCCAGGAGTTGGGCAACTTATGGTAGATGCAGTTACCAGCCGCGATATTCCTGTTGTGCAAGGCTGCGCATTAATTTTTGCTATGACATATATTCTACTTAATCTCATTGCTGATATCATAGGCATTATAACGAACCCAAGGCTTCTGCATCCGAAATGACACAAGGTTCTGACACATATTCCGCTACCGGCGAGGTTGGCTCCGTTCGTGAAAAGCGGACGTTTTGGACACGCCTAAAAATTGATCTTAAAAAATCCCCCTGGACAGCCCGCATTGGCATGTTGATTATTTTTTTCTACGCTTTCGTTGCACTATTTGCGCCTCTGATTGCACCGTATGGCCAGGCAGAGGTTTTCCCTACCCCTTATGCACCATGGAGTTCTGAATTTATTTTTGGAACTGATCAAATTGGCCGTGATACTTTTTCTAGGATGATTTACGGTGCACGCAATACAGTAGGTATCGCCGTTGCCACAACACTATTGGCATTTCTCATAGGAGGTGCTTTGGGCCTCGCTGCAGCTATTGACCGTTCTTATTTTGATCAGGCTCTGAGCCGAATGGTTGATGTTTTGATGGCTATTCCAAGCCTTATCTTTGCTTTGGTTCTTCTTTCCATTTTTGGCTCAACGATACTAAATCTAATTATAATCATCGCAGTACTGGACTCGACCCGTGTCTTCCGTCTGACCCGCGCGGTTGCGATCAACGTTGTCGTAATGGATTACGTAGAGGCGGCGCGCTTAAGGGGTGAAGGGCTTGGTTGGATCATGCGCAAAGAAATATTGCCAAATATCATGCCCCCGCTCATAGCTGAATTTGGTTTGCGTTTCTGTTTTGTTTTTTTATCGATTGCCGCATTGTCTTTTCTCGGGGTTGGTATCCAGCCACCTAGCGCAGACTGGGGGTCTATGGTTCGGGAAAACGCAAAAATGATGATATATGCTCAATTCGATCCAAATGTTGTTTTGAGACCTCTACTGCCAGCAACTGCGATTGCCCTATTGACGGTAGCGGTGAATTTCGTCGTGGACTGGTTCTTGCACAAAACAAGTGGGTTGCGTGATGAGCATTAAATCGGAAAAAGGAGAAGTTCTTTTAGACATAAAAGGTCTTGAGGTTGAAGGGTTCTCTGATGAGAAATGGCATGACATTGTCAAGGGCGTGGATGTAACACTCCGCCGTGGTGAAATAATGGGTTTGATTGGTGAGTCGGGTGCAGGAAAGTCAACGCTGGGACTTGCCGCAATGGGTTATACTCAGCCAGGGTGCCGGATTAAAGTTGGTGAGGTGAATTTTGATGGTGTGAACCTCGTGAAGTTATCTGATGCTAAAATGCGTAGCTATTGGGGCAACCGCATGACATATGTAGCGCAATCAGCAGCAGCTTCTTTTAATCCAGCGCATCGGCTTATAGCTCAAACAACCGCAGCAACCCTGCGTTCTGGTAATTTCTCCAAAGAAGAGGCCTATGGTGATGCGCGTGAGCTTTACGAGGCGCTTAATCTTCCAAACCCCCACAATATTGGGGAACGCTATCCGCATCAGGTCTCAGGTGGTCAGCTCCAACGCGTTATGACAGCAATGGCGATATCACCGCGTCCTGATCTTATTGTATTTGATGAACCCACAACTGCACTTGATGTGACAACGCAGGTTGAAGTGCTTTCTGCCATGCGCCGGATTGTTGAAAACTTTAATACGGCAGCAATCTACATCACCCATGATCTGGCTGTAGTGGCACAGATGGCGGATTTTATCAAAGTACTTCGATATGGAAAAGAAGTTGAAGAAGCACCAACACGTCAGATGCTCTCGGATCCTAAAGAAGCGTATACCAAATCGCTTTGGTCTGTACGATCTCTGAAGAAGAAAGAGCATCAAGGCGGTGATAGCATCCTGTCGTTAAATGGCATTAATGCTAGCTACGGAAAAGCCAAAGTATTGTATAACGTCAATATCGAAGTTGCCAAAGGAACTACGGTAGCTGTTGTTGGAGAGTCAGGCTCTGGTAAATCCACGGCTGCGCGGGTAATCACGGGTCTTCTGCCACAAACTGCAGGGACTGTCGAGTTTGACGGTAAGGCTTTGCCGAAAGAACTTTGTGATCGATCCAAAGAAGAAAAACGTCGTATACAGATGATTTATCAAATGGCGGATACTGCGATGAATCCTCGTCAAACAGTGAGTGAGATCATTGGCCGTCCGCTTGAGTTTTACCTTGGGATGCGAGGGAGTAAAAAAACGGCGCGCACCATTGAGCTGCTAGAAATGATTGAATTGGATGAAGAATTCATGCAGCGTTTGCCAAGTGAACTTTCAGGAGGGCAAAAACAGAGGATTTGTATCGCGCGCGCTTTAGCAGCTGAGCCGGATTTTATTATTTGTGACGAGGTGACATCCGCCCTTGATCAGATCGTGCAGGAAGGCATACTTAAGCTTTTGATGCGCCTACAGAAAGAGCTTGGTCTGACCTATCTCTTCATCACCCATGATATTTCAACTGTTAAGGCAATCTCCGATCAAGTGGTTGTAATGAACAAAGGTGAAGTTGTGGAGCAGGGTCAGAAGACCGATGTCTTTAAGCCCCCGCATCCAGAGTATACCGAACTCTTGCTGTCATCTGTGCCAGAGATGGATCCGGACTGGTTGACAAATCTGAACGTGGGTAGGAGTTCGGGCTAGGTGGTTTTTTGAGAAAAATTACCTCTAGACATTGGCGATTGAATTCCTAGCCTGGTCCCCAGGACATGCTTTGTGATTTTTGTTTAAAATAAAGGAACATTCTATGCCGTTTTCTAATGAAATTTTCACTACCTCAGGTCGAGGTGTGCTATACGACTCAATCACCAAAACTGTTGGAAATACGCCTATTGTAAAGCTCAACCGCATATCGCCCGAACATGTAAATATGTATGTTAAAGTCGAAGCGTTTAACCCGGCAGCTTCCGTTAAAGATCGGCTTGCGCTTAACATCATTGAGGCAGCGGAACGTTCAGGTGCGCTTCGTCCAGGTCAAACTGTAGTAGAGGCTACAAGTGGAAATACCGGCATCGGTTTGGCTATGGTTTGTGCGGCTAAGGGTTATCCGCTTGTTGTTACTATGGCTGACAGTTTCTCAATTGAACGACGCAAGCTCATGAGGTTCTTGGGTGCAAAGGTTGTTTTGACACCAAGGTCTCAAAAGGGCTTTGGCATGTATCAAAAGGCTAAAGAGTTGGCGAAAGCGAATAGTTGGTTTCTGGCACGTCAGTTTGAGACGAGTGCGAACGCCGATATTCATGCCGCAACAACGGCCCAGGAAATTTTGGCTGATTTTTCAGACATCAAATTGGATTATTTTGTCACGGGTTATGGAACGGGTGGTACGATTGCGGGTGTGGCTCGAGTCATGCGCCAAAAAAGTCCTGAGACAAAGATTATTCTAAGTGAGCCTGCCAATGCGGCTCTTCTGACTTCTAACCATGCTCAGGATCGTAATGAAGATGGTGAGCCAGTAGCCAGTCATCCCCATTGGGAGCCGCATCCTATCCAGGGCTGGACGCCAGATTTCATTCCGCTTGTACTACAAGAAGCCATTGATGGTGGATTTTACGATAATCTTCTGAAAGTATCGGGTTCTGAGGGCATGATTATGGCTAAACAGTTGGCAAGCAAAGAGGGGATTTTTACAGGTATTTCCGGTGGTGCAAGCCTCGCCGTTGCTATGGAAGTGGCTAAATCAGCCCCAGAAGCTTCCAATATACTCTGCATGCTTGCCGACACAGGTGAAAGGTATTTATCAACGCCTTTGTTTGATGGTATAGAGGAGGAAATGTCTGAAGACGAAATTGCTCTGTCGAAGAGCACACCTGGCTATCAACTGTGATCGGGTGAACCATATACGAAAGTACCAGCTATTTATATCCAGAGCTAATGACTTCACCGAGATTTTTCTCAAAGACAACCTGTTCGTTTTCGTAAACCTCAGTAACAAAATGAGAAAATAGAAAAAATTAAAATTTCTTTTGAGATTTACCGCGATAGGCCCTAGTACCTCCACGACCAGCAGTGGATCGACCCTTAGTATTCGATGTGTTGCTAACAGCCTCAATCGCAGATTGCCGTGCAAGTGGGTCATCTGCCACGGCCAAGTCTACTGCTTCCAGGCGCTTGAGTTCATCACGCAACCGCGCGGCTTCTTCAAATTCAAGGTTTTCAGCTGCTTTGCGCATGTCTGTACGGAGCCCATCCAAAACAGATTGAAGATTAGCACCGACCAACGGCTTATCAATTTTTGCTGTAACCCGAGATTGATCTGTATCCCCTCGATACAGGCCAGCCAGGATATCCTCGACATTTTTTTTCACAGTTTCTGGCGTGATACCGTGCTCTGAGTTATAGGCGATTTGTTTCGCGCGCCGCCGGTCCGTTTCGGTCAATGCCCGTTGCATAGAACCAGTGATGCGATCTGCGTACATAATCACGCGCCCGTCTGCGTTTCTAGCGGCCCGTCCAATTGTTTGAATAAGAGACGTTTCGGAGCGTAGAAAGCCCTCTTTATCAGCATCAAGAATTGCGACTAGTCCACATTCTGGAATGTCGAGGCCTTCTCTCAGCAGGTTAATCCCAATTAATACATCAAATGCTCCAAGTCGCAAATCCCGCAAAATTTCGATCCGTTCCAACGTATCAATATCTGAGTGCATATAGCGCACGCGGATGCCCTGTTCGTTCATATACTCAGTCAAATCCTCGGCCATTCGCTTTGTAAGCGTTGTCACAAGGGTTCGGAACCCTAATTTGGAAACTTTGCGCACTTCGTCCAAAAGATCATCTACCTGCATGTCGACAGGCCTGATTTCAACGTTTGGATCAAGTAGACCAGTTGGGCGGATCACCTGTTCGATAAATACTCCTCCTGACTGTTCAAGCTCCCATCTTGATGGAGTTGCACTGACATAAACTGATTGCGGGCGCATGGCGTTCCACTCTTCAAATTTCAGTGGGCGGTTATCCATACAAGATGGAAGGCGGAAACCATGCTCTGCTAGAGTAAATTTGCGCCTATGGTCTCCTCTGTACATACCACCAATCTGTGGGATGGATACATGGCTTTCATCGGCAAAAACGATTGCATTGTCTGGGATGAATTCGAAGAGTGTTGGCGGTGGCTCGCCGGGTGCGCGACCTGTCAAATAACGGGAGTAGTTTTCAATACCATTACAAACACCAGTTGCTTCCAGCATTTCAATATCGAAATTGGTGCGTTGCTCCAGTCGTTGCGCCTCTAAGAGTTTACCTTCATCAATAAGCTGATCTAGCCTATGGCGGAGCTCTTTTTTAATGTTTATTATTGCCTGTTGCATAGTCGGTTTTGGAGTGACGTAATGGGAGTTGGCATAAACTCTGATTTGTTCGAATGTGTTAGTTTTCTCGCCGGTCAGAGGATCAAATTCGCTTATAGATTCAAGTTCATCTCCGAAAAAAGATAATTTCCATGCGCGGTCTTCTAAATGCGCTGGAAAAATCTCAAGACTGTCACCACGAACCCGAAAGGACCCTCGTTGAAAGGCGTGATCATTACGATGATATTGTTGTGCTACAAGGTCTGCCATAACTTGTCTCTGATTATAGGACTTACCGGCTTTTAGATCTTGTGTCATCGCTCCATAAGTTTCGACTGAGCCTATGCCGTAAATACAGGATACAGAAGCCACAATGATCACATCATCGCGTTCCAAAAGTGCCCGCGTCGCCGAATGTCGCATGCGATCGATTTGTTCATTAATCTGGCTTTCTTTCTCAATGTACGTGTCTGAGCGCGGCACATAAGCCTCGGGTTGATAGTAGTCATAAAAACTAACAAAGTATTCAACTGAGTTTTCGGGGAAAAAGCCCTTAAACTCTCCAAAAAGCTGCGCTGCGAGTGTTTTGTTTGGAGCAAGAATAATTGCCGGCCGCTGTGTTTCTTCGATGACTTTGGCCATCGTAAAGGTTTTTCCAGTACCTGTAGCACCCAATAGTACCTGATCACGCTCCCCGTCATTTATACCTGCGGTAAGCTCTTCTATTGCAGGAGGTTGGTCACCGGCGGGTACAAATTCTGTATGCATTTTGAAACTTACACCGCCCTCAAGTTTCGTACGTTGTCTTACTTCTTCAGTGGTATGTCCAAAGATTTCATCAGGCATGTTGTATCCTTGCTGAACACTAATTATAGGTGGCACCACAAAAGTTTCAACGGCATGAAAGGGTCCGTACATTTCGAAATCGCAGTTTCTTAAAATTATCTTCGCAATAAGAAGTTGCAGTTTTCTGGAAATGGTTTCTGTTTACATGGATTTAATCACTGCCTATAAGAAATTATGAGGAGCTCTCACAATGCGTGCACGTATTTATCGCCCGTCTCGAACAGCCATGTCCTCTGGTACCGCAAAAACACGGGAATGGATCCTAGAATATCCGCCGCGCTCTGCACGCGAAGTAGACCCTTTGATGGGCTGGACTTCCAGTGATGATACTCAAAGCCAGGTAAAGCTGCGTTTTGAAACCAAAGAAGCTGCTTTGTCCTATGCTAAGGATGAAGGAATTGAGGCAGTAGTCTTAGAATCTAAAGTGCGAAAAATAAATATTAGGCCTCGCGGATATGGGGAAAATTTTGCAACTGATCGAAAGGTCGTATGGACACATTGAACTTGTTGACTACCAGTGGAATTATTGTTTGGGTAAAAACGACAGAACTCAGTCTGGAAACTGCAAAGCTTTTTGCACAAGACCATTAGGAATATTTTAAGGTCAAATTCGAATGACAAAACCCTGTATCATCTGTGTCGCTATTACTGGGTCAGTACCGCAAAAAGCCGATAATCCATCAGTGCCAATATCGATTGCTGAGCAGGTAGAAAGTGCTCAAGAAGCTTTTGAGGCAGGAGCCTCTATCGTGCATTGTCATGTACGGCTGGACGATGGCACTCCGACCTCTGATCCAGACCGATTTGCACTCTTGATGGAAGGTTTAAAGTGCCACTGCCCTGGTATGATCATCCAACTGTCAACTGGTGGACGTTCGGGTGCTGGGGAAGAACGGGGTGGTATGTTACCATTGAAACCTGATATGGCTTCTCTAACGGTCGGATCCAATAACTTCCCAGCGCGAGTTTACGAAAACTCACCTAATTTAATTGCCTGGTTGGCTAATGAAATGACGAAGTATGATATTAAGCCTGAAATTGAAGCATTTGACCTCTCACACATCCACAACGCGGCGCTTATGCATCGAGACGGTAGGCTAAAAGGACGGCTTTATGTGCAATTCGTTATGGGTGTCAAAAATGCTATGCCAGTGGATAAAGATGTGTTTGACTATTACATCAAAACAGTTGAACGTCTATTGCCCGATGCAGATTGGTGCGCGGCCGGAATCGGCGCTAGTCAGATTGTTTTAAATGAATGGTGTGTTGCACTAGGCGGGCACGCCCGCACCGGACTAGAGGACAATGTCAAGCTAGATAAATGGACACTAGCACCATCAAATGCGGCACTTGTAGATAGGCTTGTGACACTTTGTGAAAAATATGAACGGCCAGTAGCTACTTGGGAGGAAGCACGCAGAATGCTTGATTTGCGGCCTGGGTGAAGACAAGCCATTTTAGTATTAAGATACGGGGACTTATCAAAATGCGCCATGGTGGCCAGATATTGGTGGATCAACTCCTAATTCAAGGAGTTGACCGCGTGTTCTCTATCCCGGGAGAAAGTTACCTTGCAGCGCTGGATGGCCTTTATGAAAGCAGCATTGACGTCATAGTGGGTCGGCAGGAAGGTGGCGTTGCCATGATGGCAGAAGCCCATGGAAAGTTGACTGGAAAACCTGGAATTGCGTTTGTGACAAGAGGTCCAGGAGCCACCAATGCCTCGGCAGGTGTACATATTGCCTTGCAAGATAGCACGCCGATGGTTTTGTTTGTTGGACAAGTAGCCAGCGATCAGCGAGATAGAGAGGCCTTTCAAGAAGTAGATTATAGGCAAATGTTTGCTCCCCTTGCAAAGTGGGTAGCTGAAATTGAAAGAACAGATCGCATTCCCGAATACGTATCTCGTGCCTTCCATGTCGCACAATCGGGCCGCCCGGGGCCGGTGGTGTTGGCTTTGCCAGAAGATATGTTGTCTGCCGAAGTTCATGTGCAAGATACTTACGAAGCAATTCCCGCGAAACAAATGGTTTCCTATCAAGCCGTAAGGGATGTGATCGAACGCCTAAAAAGCGCAAAGAACCCATTTGTTATTGTTGGAGGCGGGGGCTGGAGTACTCAAGCAGCTATTGATCTTGGCAGGTTTGCGTCTTCTTTGGGGCTGGCCGTTGGTACCTCTTTCAGATGTCAGGATTATATGGATAATCGGCATCCGAACTACGTTGGGGATGTAGCAATTTCGCCTAATCCTGAATTAGCAGAACGGGTTAGGAATGCAGACTGTGTTTTGGTCCTCGGAGCCCGTCTTGGAGAGATGACGTCCAGTGGATACACTCTATTTAAGGTACCAAATCCGAAGCAAAAATTGATCCATGTGCATGCCGGTCCAGATGAGCTTGGGCGGGTTTATCAGCCAGAAATTGGATTGGCTTGCCGGGCTGCAGATTTTGTGGCTGTTGCGGCAAAATTGACCAAAGGAATGGTCCAGAAATCGCCTATTCATGCCAAGGAAAGTTATACAAAGTGGCAAGAGCCTTTCGAAACACCCGGCGATGTAAAGATGGAAGAAGTCATCTGTCATATGAAAGACGTTTTACCCGATAATGCAATCATAGCCAATGGGGCGGGTAATTATGCCGGGTGGATTCATAGATACTACAGTTTTCGAAGCTACCGTACACAGCTCGCGCCAACATCGGGATCCATGGGCTACGGGCTACCTGCTGCAATTGCGGCTAAGCTTCAATATCCGGAGCGCGAGGTTATCTGTCTTGCAGGGGACGGTTGCTTTCAAATGACAATGCAGGAATTTGGTACGGCCCTGCAATACGGTATAAAGCTGATCGTAATTGTAGTGAATAATGGTGTTTACGGGACGATCCGGATGCATCAACAGCGTGATTATCCTGGTAGGCCTTCAGGAACAACGATAGTTAATCCTAATTTTGCTGATTTTGCTGCTTGTTATGGGTGTTCTGGGGTGATTGTGACGAAAACTAAAGACTTTAACTCGGCTCTAGAAAGAGCACGTTCGGCTAAAAAGTCTACAATCATTGAACTGCGTACCGATCCAACTGCAGTGACCACAAAATCAACGGTTTTTAAATCTTTCTAGTATGGTAGACCTACATAGTTCTCTGCCAATACAGCCTGTGCAGCTCTTGAACCTTCCAAATAGGCAATCTCAGCTTCTTGCATTCGTTGACCAAAGTCACCGTAATCAGGAAAATGGTGCAGCGTGGTTGTCATCCACCAGGAAAACCGTGATGCTTTCCAAACCCGCTCCAGCGCCTTGGCTGAATAGTTATTTATCATATACTTTTCTTCACCTTTATAAAATGAAATCAGTGCTTTAGAGAGGTAATGAACATCTGAGACTGCTAGGTTGAGACCCTTCGCTCCTGTTGGAGGTACAATATGAGCTGCATCGCCAACCAGAAATAATTTTCCCCATTGCATGGGTTCGCAAATAAAGCTTCGCAAAGGCGCAATAGACTTTTCGATAGATGGCCCTGTGACGAGAATATCAGCGGGTTCTTCTGGTAAGCGGCGTTTCAACTCTTCCCAAAAGCGTTTATCACTCCAATGTTCAACCTTGTCGTTCAGCGAGGTTTGAACATAGTAACGGCTAAGCTTTTCATTGCGCATAGAGCATAGCGCAAAGCCTCGTTCGTGATTTGCGTAGATCAGTTCTTCGCTAACTGGTGGTGTTTCAGAAAGAATACCAAGCCATCCAAATGGATAAACCTGCTCAAACTCTTTACGTACTCCCGTTGGAATTGTTGGCCGAGAGACACCATGAAAACCATCACATCCGATGATGAAATCACATTCTATTCGCTGTTCATAACCATCTTTAACAAAAGTTACATAGGTTGTATCTGAAGTCACTTCGTGAAGTATTACGCCTTCAACATTATGTATAGTGTTAAGTCCTGCGCTATCGCGCGCGCAATAAAGGTCCGCTGTTAATTCAGTCTGACCGTAAACGGTAACGTTTTTTTTTGTGTAATGCTTAAAATCAATGCGGAATTTCCGACCCGCTGCAGCAATGAATGCACCCTCATGCTCGAAACCTTCGCGAGCAAGGCGGTCGCCAACTCCTGCTTCCTCTAACATGTTACAGGTTCCATTCTCGAGAACACCAGCACGAATTCGTCCCAACACGTGCTCACGGGATTGTCGCTCAATTATTGTCGTAGCAATGCCGGCACGGTGCAATAACTGGCCTATCAGCAAGCCGGATGGTCCACCTCCAATTATACAGACTTCTGTGCGCATGTTCACTCCTTAGTCTATTGCAGTATTCGTTTCTTTGGTGAAGGGTTGCAAGCCACAGCATTGTGTTTAACTACGCCATTTTTGGGCTTTTTCCCTTAAGGTATGATTAAGGGTTAGTACATCTGAAGCAACACCGACCATGCGCGCACCATGTTCGAGATATTTTTTAGTGTCAGAATCGTCCAAAGACAAAATACCGGCGGCTTTACCGGAGGCAGAAATGCGCGTTAGGGCATTGGCGATAGCCTTTTGCACCTGTGGAGACTTTGGGTTGCCAAGAAAGCCCATGTCAGCTGCAAGATCAGATGGCCCAACAAAAACGCCATCGATGCCATCTATAGCAAGCATATAATCCAAAGCCTCAAGGCCGGCCTTTGTTTCAAGTTGAACTATCAGGCAAATTTGCTCATCCGCGCTCGTAAGGTAATCTGTTAGAGTCCCAAATTGGGCAGCACGAGCAACGAAAGCGCCAACACCACGATTGCCATTGGGCGGGTAGCGAACGGCATCAACGTGCTTTTGCGCTTCTTGTGCGCTTTCAACTATCGGAATCAAAAGCGACTGAGCGCCTGCATCAAGCACTTGTTTGATGATCCAGGTCTCTCCAATTGGCACGCGTACAATGCTAGATGTATTAAGACCTTCCAACGCTTGTAACTGAGTCGTTACATCGCGAATTCCGTTGGGCCCATGTTCTGCATCGACCAGAACCCAGTCAAATCCAGCTCGGCCCACAATTTCCGCGCCTATACTATCGGCCAAGTTCAGCCAGCACCCAAACTGTTTACGACCAGCTTTAAGGGCGTGTTTTAAATGATTTTGTGGAGCTTTCATTTTTTAATCTTTCTAATTGGCTTTAACATTGTCTGGATGTGCTGCGACAAAAGCAGAATCCGCATTACAAGCTTTCACGACAGAAACTATTCTGGGATATTTATCAATTGAAGTTCCCCAGCGATTGGCATTATATATCTGTGGCATCAAGCAGACATCAGCAACTGAAATATCAGAACCCGTGCAATACGGTGATTGTTCAAATGCACCTAGTAATGTTTCAAAAGCCTTCAACCCTGGTTCAATGAAACTTTTGATCCAGATTGGTCGCGTTTCTTGTGATCCTGAAAGCTCGACTGCAAAATTTGTTACCGCCAGATTACATACGGGGTGGACATCGATGGCGAGTGTTTGCGCGAGCGCCCTTACTTTTGTCCTGTCAGCAATTTTCTCTGGTAAGAGGCCAAGATTATACGTTTCATTTATATATTCAATTATTGCAAGCGATTGTGTGAAGCGCTGACCATCGACTTCAAGAACTGGTACAAACCCTTGCGGTTGTCGGGTAAGATGTACTTCGGATCTTTGTTCACCTTTGAGTAAGTCTACAGGAACCGTTTTGTACTCAATTTTTGCTAGGTTAAGCGCAATTCGCACCCGGTAGCTGGCTGAGGACCGCCAATAGTCATAAAGTGTGATGTCTTTCATTTTGAACCCCTCTACTTTGCGAGATCAACGGCTTGCTTCAATGCGTCCAGATCCCCAATATGGTTGGCGAGTAAAATGATCAGACGTGCGTTCAGCGCGTCACTGTCAGATTTTGATAGACCTTCGTGTGCATTTAGTAAATATTCGTAAAAGTCGTCTGCATTGGTGAAGTTTGGGGTTAGATTGAGATCGCTCATACCTATCGGCCTAAGGCTGCATCAATAGCTTTTGTGATTACTTGGCGATCAAATTTTAACCATCGGCCTGCGATATGTTGATCGGGCCTGATCAAGTAAATGGCGCTGGATTGATCTCCAAGAAACCGATCTTTGACCGATTTATTTTGATTACCTGTCACTTTAATACTTAGAAATTTTATCGAAGGGCCGGTTTCAAGTGTTTTAAAAAATTCTTCCACATTGATCGCCAATATCGTGAAATCAAACCCAAGGTTCTTTAGTAAAAATGATCCATTATCGAAAATTGCATCTGGACATGCTGCACCAGGCCGGGAGATTGAAGGTAGGACTTCTACATCATAAGAAAAATATGTGCTTGCCGGGTAAAATGATGGAACGGACAGGCGGCCTGAATTTACGAGTGGTCGCGCGAATGCATGGTCTGCTGAAAGCTCCAGGACTGCATCTCGGAACAGGCGACTGACATCCGATTTAGGTGTTATGAAATCTGTTGAGCGCGTTGAATTGATAATGTTTTCATCTGCTGCGTACACCCGCTCGGTATTATAGCTTTCCAAAAAAAATTCTGGGGCATTACCATTGACAATTTCTGCCAGTTTCCAACACAGGTTGTCCACATCTTGGATTCCCGAATTGGCTCCGCGCGCGCCGAAAGGTGATACTTGATGGGCGCTGTCACCGGCAAATATAACCCGGTTGTGTAAAAATCGCTCCATCCGGCGGCATTGGAAGGTGTAGATACTTACCCATTCAAGTTCGAAGATTATATCTTCTCCCAGCATAGCCTTAAGCCGTGGAATAACGTTTTCCGGCTTCCTCTCTTCCTCCCTATCAACATCCCGACCCAGTTGAAGATCAACTCGCCAAACGTTTTCGGGTTGTTTATGCAAGAGCGCAGACTGGCCTTTGTTGAATGGCGGATCGAACCAAAACCAACGCTCTGTTGGGAAGTCAGCTTCCATTGTGACATCAGCAATCAGGAAATTATCTTCAAAAACTCGACCTATGAAGTCTTGTCCCAACATCTGGCGAGATGGGCTGTTAGCACCGTCACAGGCAATAACCCAGTCCGCTGAAATCTGATAAGATCCTTCCGGTGTTTGGAGGCTTAGATGTACTTTTTTACCATTTTGATGAATCTTGTTAACCCGTGTTTTTCCACGGATGTCAACTGGACCACCTTTATTTTTTAAAGTAGTAAGTCGCTCGAAGAGGTAGACTTCTACATAATACTGTTGGAGATTTATAAAGGCTGGGCGCTGATGTCCCTCTTCAGCCAGCAAATTGAATTCGTAAACTTTGCGCTGATTAAAAAAGACCTTACCTAGGTTCCATTGTATGCCTTTATCGACAAGTTGGTCCCCTATTCCAAGACGATCACATATTTCCAATGTACGCTTAGCAAAGCAGATGGCGCGACTTCCAAAACTGACTTTATCATTGTCATCAATAATAACAACGGGTATGCCCCTCAGGGTAAGATCAATAGCCGCTGCGAGGCCAACTGGCCCGGCGCCAATAATGGCGATTGTATGGTGGGTTGCCTCTGATTTATCCTGATCTGGATGTCTGATATAGGGATAAAGTGATCTCTCAAAAATCTTGTTCACGCCTGCAGCGCCTCCCACATTTCAAGATCTCGTTCTGCTGTCCAAATTCGCGGGGAATCGATGCCGCGAGCCTCGTCATAGGCTCGCGATACATTAAAAGGTAGGCAGTGTTCGTAAATTGCATAGTCTTTAAATTTGCAATCACATTCAGTGCGAACAGCATCCCAGGCCTCTTTCAATGTTCCATTTCGAGCGGCGACCTTGGCAGCAGGATGATAAGTGCTTTCTATGAAGTCATAAGTAAGTTCAATGGCCTCTTCTACAAGCGCTTCGCCAATAAGTGCTTCTCCCCGACCAGGCGCAATGGCATCGGGCTTAAAACTCCGGATGGCATCTAAGGTTTCTCCCCAATCGGCAAAATGTCCATCACCACAGTAACAGGCGGAGCGATATTCTACGATATCACCCGTAAACATAACGTTTTCATCCGGCACATTGATTACAATGTCGCCTGCTGTATGAGCGCGTCCCAAATGCATAAGGTCGACCCGGCGATTGCCAAGATAGATAGTCATTTTGTTCTTAAATGTAGTTGAGGGCCAAGTCAGTCCGGGTATGCTTTCATATCCTTCAAAAAGTCTTGGAAAGCGTTGAAACTCGCTATCCCAATCCTGTTGACCGCGTTCTACAACCATTGCACGAGCCATATCTGACATAATTACCTGATTTGCTTTAAAGGCAGAGGCTCCAAGAACACGTACAGCATGATAGTGGGTCAACACTAAGTGACTTATAGGCTTATCGGTTATTGAACGGACGCAATCGATTACCTTTTTCGCAAGACGCGGAGTTGCCTGCGCTTCGATAATCATAACACTATCGTCTCCTATGATTATTCCGCTATTTGGATCGCCCTCGGCAGTAAAGGCGTAAAGTCCAGTTCCAATCTCGCTAAAACTTATTTTCTTTTCCGTCATATCGCCTTGCGATGCAAATGCTTTCGCCATTAGATATCTCCCCAAAAATTGATCATATTTCCATCAGAACTTTCTGTAAAAATCTATCCTTTACAAGATTGATTTCTTCCAACTTATTTAAAACCCCGATTTTTCAAGTTAAATACAAGTTTGCAGGTATCCTTTTACGTAAATCCAAGGTAAGCAACCACAAACTGCAACAAAATAGTTCTTTGTCTTCATGGGGTAGAACTTGAAGATGGCAGACTTTCATCTTGCGTACGGATCTCTGAGTGCTTTGATTACAGTGCCAAAGCACGACCCAAAACCGATTTTATAACCATTCCCTTGGGAGAAGCCTGTCATTTCAATTCCATCTCCATCTTCTAGGAAACTACGAGTTACTCCGGTATCTATTTCCAGTGGCTCTTTCCCGCCCCAGCTCAGTTCTAGCATACTGCCACATTCCCCGCGTGAATTTCCAGAAATTGTACCTGAACCCAGCAAATCACCGGAATTCATGGGACAACCAGCGCTACTATGATGGGCTAGTTGCTGTGCGCTTGAATAATACATTTCGCGGTAATTTGTTTTCACTATACTCTGTGGCGGTTGTCCGTTAGCGGTTAGGGATACAACCAGATCAATACTATACAACATCGGGCCTTTATCTTTTAGGTGAGGCAGAAGCTCAAATTCCCGTTCTGGGGCATCGCATCGAAATGGTTCAAGTGCTGCTTTGGTTACGATCCATGGGCTGATTGTGGTGGCAGTTGCTTTAGCCTGAAATGGACCGAGTGGTTGGTATTCCCAAGCCTGAATGTCACGCGCAGACCAATCGTTTAGGATTACATAGCCAAAAATCATATCATCTGCCTCACATACGCTCACAGGTCCATCGCTAGAAGTTCCAACAATGGCACCTATTTCAAGCTCAAAGTCAAAGCGCTGGCAGGGCGCGAAATGGGGCTTTTTGTCATGCACAGATTTTAATTGACCCCAGGGTCGCCTAATATCTGTGCCTGAAACTACAACAGACGAGGCACGCCCATTATAGCCGATTGGGATATGTAACCAATTAGGCGGAAGTGCATTTTCGGCTCCGCGAAACATTGTTCCAACATTAGTGGCATGATTTCTCCCGGCGTAAAAATCTGTGTATTCGGCAACAATGAGGGGTAGGTGAAGTTCTGCACTAGACATTGGTGTCAGCATTTTAGACAATGTATCTTGCTCAACGACCCCTTCAGTGAGTAGGCTCACCAGCCTAGTTCGTAGCTTTGCCCAGGCATCGGGCCCGAGTTCCATAACTTCATTCCAATAGGGGACATCAAAAATAGGGCCTTCATCAAAGTTTATGAAACCAGCTTCCTCCGCTGCCTGGCAATCAAAAATCATGTTTCCAATTGCTACGCCACAACGTGGCTCAGTTTCTTGTGTGGAAAAAACACCATAGGGCAGATTGTTGAGTGGAAAGTCTGTATCAGAGGAATTGGCTGAGCATACCCAGCTTTTAAGCAATGTCATAAGAGGCCTTTCATTTTACCGGACTGTTTTCGGAGATCCCCGGCGGTAAGATTATCAAAAAAGATTATTTCTTCCCAGGGCTCCCATCGAATTTTTTTTCAATATCCGACCAGCAGTCAACGTACTCATCTTGAAGGGGCGCATCTTTAGCAGCAAACTCTGTTAGATGCTGCGGAAACCTGGTTTCAAACATAAAAGACATCGTTTTATTTAGTTTTTGTGGCTCTAAGTCTTCATTTGATGCTTTTTCAAAAGCTTCTTTATCGGGTCCGTGTGGTAACATCATATTGTGAAGGCTCATACCACCGGGAATAAAACCAGTCGGCTTTGCGTCATACTGACCATAAATGTTACCCATCAATTCCGACATAATATTTTTGTGGTACCACGGAGGCCGAAAAGTGTTTTCAGCTACATTCCATCGGTCGCGGAATAGTACAAAGTCAATATTGGCCGTACCTTCAAGCCCTGAAGGCGCGGTCAAGACAGTATAAATAGAAGGATCTGGGTGATCAAAGAGTGTCGCACCAACAGGACAATAATCGTTTAGATTGTACTTGCAGGGTGCGTAGTTACCATGCCACGCCACGACATCCAGTGGAGAATGTCCGATTTTTGTTTCATGGAATTGTCCACACCATTTGATTATTACTCGCGATGGTGCTTCTCTGTCTTCAAAAGCGGCCACAGGTATTTTGAAGTCACGTCTATTGGCAAGACAATTTGCCCCGATAGGTCCTCTAGAAGGTAGGCTAAATTTTTGACCGTAGTTCTCGCAAACAAAACCTCGCGCTGGTCCTTTCATAACTTCCACTTTGTAAAGAAGTCCACGTGGTATTACAGCGATTTCCTGCGGTTCAAGATCAATGATGCCGAGCTCTGTAAAAAAGCGAAGCTTCCCTTCTTGGGGTACTATTAGAAATTCACTGTCAGCGGAGTAAAAATATGTATCTAACATTGTGTCGGTTACAAGGTATATGTGGCTCGCCATGCCTATCTGCGTATTTACGTCCCCTGCTGTGGTCATGGTGCGCATACCTGTCAGCCAGTCTAACGGTTCGCTTGAATGTGGAACTGGGTCCCATCTGTACTGGCCAAGGGATATTACGTTGGATATTATATTCGGCGCGCTCTGCCAAAAGGGTAGATCAATCTTTTTATACCGGTGTGAATGTTTGACCGATGGTCTGATGCGGTAGCACCAGGTACGCTCGTTGTGGTGACTCGGGGCGGTAAAAGCGGTGCCGGATAACTGCTCACCATAAAGACCATAATTACATTTTTGTGGGCTATTCATTCCTTGCGGCAAAGCTCCAGGCAAGGTCTCAGTTTCAAAATCATTACCAAATCCTGGCATATACCCGGGTGTAGTTCCGGTCTCTCGTGATGCTTGCTTGAAATTATGTGTAACCGATTGTTTATTCATCATAACACCTCCTGGTATTAGTTGCATTTATAACAGTTGCATTTGTAACTAACAAGACCTAATAGTCTTTTATGGATACTGATGCAGAATTCGACATTAGGGAGTTTATTCCCTATCTGCTTAACCAGGCTGGTGAGGAAAGTAGCCTTGCCTTCCAACGTATTTACAAAAATCGCTATGGTATGTTGAGAGCAGAATGGCGTGTTCTCTTTCACCTCGGCGTCTATAAATGTATGACAGCAAAAGATATAGGCTTTATGGCTAAAATGCATAAGACTAAGATTAGTCGTGCAGTACAAAAAATGCAGGAAAAAGGGTATCTGACCCGTGTTCAGGACAATCTAGATAGGCGTAAGGAATGGCTAGAATTAACCGTAAAGGGAAAAGCTGTTTATACCGATCTTAGACAGGCTGCTAAAGAATATGATGCTGTTTTAGTTGCACATCTGTCTGCGGTGGATGCAAGTACACTAAAGCGGTTACTCAAAGTTCTTACTTTAAAGACTGCCTAAAACTCGATTGTCACATTTGGAAGTTCCAATGTTTTCATGAGATCCCGCAATTCCTGTCGAGCAGCAATATTTGAAATATTAAGCTGTTTCACACCAATGTCTTTCAAATCTAATAACGTTAGTCCACGTGGGAAAAGTTCTCTAAAAATAACCCTTTCACTAAAGCCTGGCGCAATGCGAAAACCAATACGTTTGGACAGCTTCTTAAGGGCCCGTTCCATTTTTTGCTTATTTACCATTTGTTGAGCACCCAGGCGATTACGCAATACGATCCAGTCAAAAGGTTTTAAACTAGCTTGTGCCCGCAACTGACGAGCGTGCCAGACCATTTCGGAGTAAACAGATGGCCCCTCTATGCTTTCGCCATCGGGCGCGATTCGGGCCAAAAGATCAAAATCAACAAAACTGTCATTGAGAGGGGTGATCAATGTATCGGCCAGTGAATGCGCAACTTGGCTTAATCGCGTATGCGAACCAGGGCAATCAATGAGAATAAAGTCACAGGACTGCTCCATTTCTGAAATGACTGCAGATAGACGGTGGTCAAATACATTTTCACCTTCTGGAACTGTGGCCTTATCTACTTCAGGAAGCAGATAAAATTTTGGACTTTTTAGATCAACGCCAATTTCGTTTATGTGGTTCCTCCGGTTAATGCAATATCGGCCAAATGTCTGTTGTCGTAAGTCTAGGTCAACAGCCCCCACATTATGGTCCATGCGGGAAAGCGCTGTTGCAATGTGCATTGTTACAGTAGACTTGCCGGCTCCGCCTTTTTCATTTCCAATAATAATTATATGAGCCATGTAGCATCATCCCGCCAACGTAATCTGTTTACTCTTATCCTATAAGCTTTGGTTTTCCAGAGGTGAAGCATCCCATTGTGTTTTTGTAAGCTTCTGTTACTCGTGCGATGCAGAATTGGCGAACATGCAACAACTATTTCATGAATTTGTACGCATCGTACGGACATAGTATTAAAACTGCGAGCCTCTAATGCGCAAAAGTACAAAATAAGTTCTGATATCAAAGATTATCTCCAATGGCAGGATTTTCTGATGGTTTCTCTTCGGCAAGTTCTTCAAAGTCAAAGGCATCTAAACGCCGTGCTCTCCTTCCTGCTTTATCCGCGCTGATTTTGATCTCCGAAATATCTTTTGAAGCCTGTCCAAAATGTCGGTCAAGATTTTCTACCCGGCTCCCAAGCCGATCAACGTCTTGATATAATAAACTAAGCTCATTTCGAATTGCGCCTGCCTGTTCGCGCATACGGGCGTCTTTTAAAATCGCGCGCATTGTATTGAGTGTCGCCATACAGGTCGTTGGCGACACAATCCAGACACGCGCCGAAAATCCTTCGCGTACAAGTTCAGAAAAATTTGCGTGCAATTCGGCATAAACTGCCTCAGAAGGTAGAAACATCAAGGCGCCATCGGCAGTTTCACCTTCAATAATATATTTATCAGAAATATCTCTGATATGCTTTTTAACTGACTGACGAAGCAGTCTTGCCGATTCACTCAAATCGCGTTCAGTTTTTGCTTTCCGGATTGCTTCATAGGCCTCAAGCGGAAACTTACTATCTATAGCAATGGGTCCTGGCGGATTTGGGAGGTGTATCAGACAATCCGCTCGCCTACCAGTCGACAGTGTAGCCTGTAGAGTGTAGCTATCGCTTGGTAGAGCTTTAGTTACTATGTCATTAAGCTGTATTTCACCAAACGCCCCTCGGGTTTGTTTATTTGCTAGGATGTCTTGCAGGCTTAAAACATCACCAGACAGCTTGGTGATATTATCTTGGGCTTTGTCAATCGAGGTTAGCCGTTGCTGTAACTCACCAAGGGAATGCGCCGTGCGACGGGCAGACCCCTGAAGGTTTTCTGTCATCTGTTCCTGAACTTCAGCGAGACGTTTTTCTACTAGTTGCATCATGCCATTTTGCGATTTGGTTTGTGAATCACCTATATGATGCAGACCACCTGTTAGCCGCTCTTGTCCAGCTCCCAGCTCATGTACTCGTTGACCAAGAGCATTGATTTGGTCTGCGAGCGGGGCCACTAGTTTTAAAGACCTATTTGTCGCTCTAAAGGCCAGCCATAAAAAAAGAATAAAAAGGCAGGTTACAAGCAAGCCAATCTGGATAGTTATGTTACTAAAATCAATAGCAATGGTCATCGTCTGCCAAACAATCTTTCTATATCGGCAAGCTTAAGTTCCACATAAGTGGGGCGGCCATGATTACATTGACCTGAATGCGGCGTTGTTTCCATTTCCCTCAATAGCGCATTCATCTCTTCATTTTTCAAACGCCGACCTGAGCGAACTGATCCATGGCAGGAGATGCGGCTTAGGACAGATTCTATTTTGTCTTGAAGAGCCTGCGTTTCATCTTGATCGTTCAACTCGTCAAGCACGTCGATCACTAGAGCTTTAACATCTGGTTCTCCAAGGATAGCGGGAACACTGCGTACCGCTACCGATCCAATTCCAAAACTTTCGATTGTTAAGCCAAGATTTTCGAGGGTATCCCTTGCACTCATAATACGGTTAAAGTCATCTGGAGATAAGTCTAGAATTTCAGGGATTAGCAAAGCTTGCGAGGTTACACCATTCCGCTGAATCTGGGACTTTAGGTTTTCATATAGAATTCGTTCATGTGCAGCATGTTGATCGACAATGACTAACCCGTCCAAAGTTTGAGAAATAATATAATTTTCATGTACTTGACCTCGTGGGGCTCCCAAAGGGAACTGCTCAGCGCGGTTTTCATTAAATGCCACCGTGTCATCTTCTTGCGCATAGTCAATACGCGCAAAAAGGGCCTGAGTTTCGGCAAATCGAGGTGTACCTGTTTGATAGGGAACTGCTCCCTTAACATTCCCTTCCTTGTTGATTTGATAGGTGTGGGTAGCCGATGGTTCTCTAGGTGTTGCTGCTCCAAGTAATGAGTCAGAAACTGTTGATGAGGCCTTATGTCCTGCCTCCGCCAATCTGTGGCGTAGGGCAGAGATTATAAGACCTCGCAGAATGCCGGGTTGGCGAAATCTTACTTCGGACTTAGCCGGATGAACATTGACATCCACCAAGGATGGATCACATGTGATGAATAACGCCGCAGCTGGGTGTCGGCCTTTGATTAGAAAGTCGCTGTAGGCGGCTCTTAGGGCGCTATTCAGCATTTTGTCGCGTACCGGCCTTCCATTTACAAAAAGATATTGCATGACTGCAGCACCTCGCGAAAACGTTGGTAAAGCAGCAAATCCACTTAAGAAAAACTCTTCGCGCTCCGTGGTGATGGAAACAGCGTTTTCAGAGAACTCCCGACCTAAAATCTGGGATATCCGCCGATGCATGACACCAGACACGTCATCTTTTTCAGCGAGAACTTTGAAAACGCATCGCACTTTTCCGGTAGATATATCATTTAATTCAAACCCAACGGTTGGACAGGCCATCGCCAAGCGTTTTATTACTTCCGAAATACTCTGCGTTTCTGCCCGATCCGTCCTCATGAATTTGAGCCTTGCGGGTATTGCATAGAACAGATCTCGCAATTCGACCTGGGTGCCCGATATTAGTACAGCAGGCTTGAGAATTGAAATATTGCCGCCTGAAACAGTGATTTCATAGGCATCAAATCCATTAGCGCGGCTAGTGATACTCAAGCGACCCACTGCACCTAAGGAGGGAAGGGCTTCGCCACGAAATCCAAAACTTTGGATATTCAATAGATCAGAACCATCAATCTTGGAGGTTGCGTGGCGGCAGAGTGCCATCGGCAGGTCGTCGGGGTCCATTCCACGACCATCATCGATTACGCGGATCAGTGTTTTACCGCCATCTGTGATGTCTATTCGGACTTTGGTTGCTCCTGCATCAAGCGCATTTTCGACTAGTTCTTTCACAGCTGACGAGGGGCGTTCGACTACTTCTCCGGCGGCAATTCGATTCACTGCAGCCTCGTCCAATTGACGAATACGTGGCAGATTTTCCGATATTTGGGGCATAGCGCTTAGCATACCACAAGGTTTAGCATGCTTGAGTCCGATTCTGCTATGCCAAACTTTATCCTCATTAATACCGGCTTTGTATATAGTGGCTGATCTTTGTGAATTTTAAATGAAACACTTTGTGTTAGATAACTAAATGACACTATAAAAACGCCGTGAAATGGCGTTTTTATATTAAAGGTTGTCAGGGAGAATTTGATGTACAAGGTGATCGGGTCTGTCAAAAGTCGAACTTTTAGGGTTTTGTGGATGCTAGAAGAAATGGGTATCCCTTATGAGCACATGAGCACCTCACCACACAGTGAAGAAGTTAAAGATTATAATCCTTCCGGAAAGGTGCCAGTCCTACTCGATGGTGAGACCGTAATCACGGACTCAAACGCAATAATGACCTATCTTGCCGATAAACATGGAATGATGACTGAAAAACCAGGAACTATAGCGAGGGCGCATCAGGACGCACTATTGCATCAGATTATTGACGAGGTTGATGCCTTGCTTTGGGCTTCTTCTAGATCATCATTGGGTCTAAATAAATTAGAAAATTTTTCTTTGATCCGGCAAGCTTTTGAGTTGGAATACGAACAAAACATCGAAAGACTTGCAAAAAAGATTAAGGGGCCATTTTTGATGGGAAAGCAGCTTACCATCCCTGACTTTGTGTTAGGGCACTGCGGCGGATGGGCTTACGTTGCAAAGTTTCCATGCCACAATGAGGGATTCAAAATCTATCTAAAAAACCTGAGGTCGCGCTCATCGTACCAGGAAGCTGCTGCACTTGGTCAGAACAAAACTAGCTAGCAGTTTTTGCGAATTGGGCGGCTTTGGTTCCTGCCCAACGTCCTGTCGCTAGTGCTGCAGTGATCAGGTAGCCTCCTGTTGGTGCCTCCCAATCAAGCATTTCACCGGCGCAAAAAACACCTGGTTTGGATTTCAACATAAGGCTTTTGGTCAAAGCGTTAAAAGAAACGCCGCCGCTTGTTGAAATTGCGCCTTCGATCGAAGCAAGGTCCTGATGTTTTACGGGAAGTGACTTTAACAATAGTGCCATCTGGGTAGGATCTGCAGGCAGTGGCCTGCCAAATTCTTGCAAAAGAGCCAATTTCTCAGGGCCAAATTTAAGAGATTTACGTAAATGGTTAGTATAACTTTTTTTTCCGCGTGGCTTTGTTAAAAGAGTAATTAGTTTTTTGTCTGACCGATCAGGTAGAAGATCAATGTAAAGTTTTTCAGACAAACGTATCGCACGGCTGATTTGATAAATGCCGTTACCCTCTAGTCCTTTTTCGCTAATTATTGCTTCTCCTCGCACTTTTAGGCTCTTTGTGTGAAAGCTCACCGACTTAATAGGTTGACCAAAATGCCTGGCCATATGATGTGACCAGTTGATCCTTAATGCGACATTGGCGGCACCAAGTGGATGAAGCTCTATGTTGTTGGCCTTAAACCATTTCACCCAAGTTCCATCTGAACCTAGTTTCGGCCAACTTGCACCTCCCAACGCAAGTATTGTCACATCTGGTTCTAACGTTTCGTTGCCATAAGGAGTTTCAAAAAAAAAAGTTCTATCACCCGTCCCGATCCACCGCCATTTTGTTTGCAGTTTTACATCAAGGTTTAAGAGGCGTCCCACCCAAGCTCTAACAAGAGGAGACGCTTTCATCACTTTTGGAAAAACGCGTTTTGTAGAGCCAATAAATGTATCGGCCCCAAGTCCATCTGCCCAAGCCATCACCTCCTTTGGTCCAAAAGCTTTTAAAATTGGACGCAAATGGCTGTGTTTGCCGTAAAAACTTTCAATGAACTGATCTAAGCTCTCGTTTTTAGTGAGGTTTAATCCCGATTTACCAGCCATTAGAAATTTTCTCGCAACTGAGGGCTTTGCTTCAGCCACAGTGACTTTCACGCCAGCTCTTCCGAGCATTTCGGCGGCCATCAGGCCAGACGGACCGCTTCCTATAACCAAAGCTTTTTTGTCCAAGGGTAATGAGCTCCTTAATATGCTTCGGCTACACTCACTGACTGAAATCAGAAAGCTGATAAAACATTTTGTGGCCGCATTCCAATTCAAAAACAAGACATTAAGGATGACAGTTTTCTGCAGTTACGGTATTCTGGTGCGCGTCTTATCGAAATTTCGTATTTTTCGAGAAAATAAGAAATTGCACATTTTATATTTCTTGCATACCTTTGCGAAGGTTCAGTGTAGAATTAATCGGAAAAGTTTAGGGTATTGATGTTTGCGTGCACATCTGTTTGATAGCTTTTACCTGGTTGGGCAATGCAGTGTGGACGCTATCGGTGAGTGCGTGCGCTGAGTCAAGTAACTCTTCATAAGGGCAGACGCAGTCGATCAGTCCATACAGTAAAGCCTCATCTGCATTTAGTTTTTGGCCCGCCATCAGTATCAACTTTGTCCGCGCCGGCCCAATTAGAGCAGACATTCGGGCAGGATCACTTGGTTGGGGAAGATAGCCTAGTTTCATTACCGGATAAAAGAATTTTGCCGTTGGAACAGAAATTCGCAGATCGCAAGCGAGCGCTATGCCAAAAGCGCCCCCTGCCAATGTCCCGTTGAGGGCTGCAATAGTCAAACATGGTAGCTCTGCAATCGCTCTTGAGGCTCGCTCCCAGACGTTTGAGGTCGCAAGACCTCTCTTGACCGCCTCTAAATCGGCACCGGCACTGAATACTTGTCCCTCGCCGGTTACAATCATTGCGCGAGCTTTATGTGCTCTTGCTACTATTGAACAGATTTCTTCTAGCATCTCCGCCGTTAGGGCATTAGCTTTATCTGGTCGGCTCAGGCGGATAGTCCAGATATCGTCATTTACGCTAAACTTAATCATGGGAGGCCCAAAGCCTTCAATACCGTGGGATCTTTCAGCTGAATTTCTTGCCCTATCAGCGAATCAGCATCTTCTGTGCACATCCATACCAGCGCTCTGGCAGGCCATTCCGCTGGTATGTGGTCTGACCATTCAAGCTTGCTGACGGGGTTGATACCACTTTCTTTGATATCCTTCTGCATTCGCGTTGCAACCGTACCTGGTGAAAGACCCATAGCGCGGATTCCTTGTGCCCTATATTCATGATCTGTACATGTGGTCAGCATGGCTGCACCTGCTTTTGAGGTGCAGTAGGCACTCCAACCCTCGATTGCTGACTTTGCTGCGCCAGAACTGACCGTTACAATCGTGCCGCCACCTTTTTTGACCATGATTGGAAGGGCTGAATGATTTGCATAGAAGGCACCCTTAATGTTTACATCGATCAGTTGCGCCCAAGCTTTAGGATCAGCTTTTGCCTGATGAGCAATAGGTTTGAGGGCCGCAGCATTGTTGATCAAGATATCAAGACTACCGAATGTAGCGGCAGTAAACTCGATTGCCGTTCTGACATCATCATAGTTTGCCACATCTCCGGTAAGCGGAAGCGCGTTTTTACCGATCGCAAGTGCAATCCGCTTTAATGCTGCTTCATCGCGCGCAAAAAGTGCTACATTTGCGTTATGATTTGCAAACTCCTGAGCCGCGGCCTCACCTATTCCACGGCTCGCACCTGTAATAAAAACGGTTTTTCCCGATAAATCCATTGCTTATGGAGCCTTTCCAGTAAAATCACTTTCGCGTTTAAAAGACCTGACCTGACTTGTCGACTAGATTTCATTTAGAATTCAATTTGGCCTGTGACCTGTTTTCGTTTAATGTTAACAACTGTTGATTAGGAATAAAAATAGGTGTGTTGGATATGTTTAATGGTCTAGGGCACAAAATAGCTTCATTTTTGTTTGGGGTTTTTTTGACGACCGCCGCTCTTGGCGCTATTACTCCAGAAGAAGCTTGGGAGCATATGATCGACCGCTTCAAAGGTTCAGATTTTACTGTTTCTGGGGTAAAGTCCATTGAAGGTGATACCTTGTATATCTCGGAACTGATTTTTGAGAACGAAAGCTTTTCTGATGGATATTCACTTAAGTATATTGCTGATAACTGGCGCTTTAGGCCAGAGAGTGATGGCACTGTTTCGCTCCAGATGGCCCAAGATGCCACTTGGAGACTAGAACTCAAGGACGATGATAAAGCCTTTCTTAAAGTCTATTTAGGCCAGTCCATGAAGGGAAGTAAATTCATCTTAAGCCGGGAGAATAATCATATTAAAGAAGAGTTTTCTTTCGAAAACTTGTTATTTAAATTTTTAAAGCTTGAAGACGATAGTGGAGCAATTGCGCAGGACCAGTTGCTAGTTTCTTTAAGTTTTAAAGATTTTGTTGGGACATCACTTCAGGCAAAACCGAATGGTACTAGAACTAATGCCGCTGTCGGAGAGTTCTTGATAGATGCTCTTGCTAGCCCAACGGAAAGAGACTTTGGCGTATCTTGGAACTCAAAGTTTTCTAATTTGAAATTTTCTTCAAACACTCAAAACCAAGGTGAGACTTTGACAGAGGGCATTACCACTGCATTACGTGGAGGTATGAGCAGCTCGTCAATATATGGCTATGATAGTGGTCAAACAACAATGAACTACTTTCATCCCAAAGGTAATGTGGTTATTGACTCGTCTTCAAATGGAGGCTCAATTTCAGCTGACATATCGAAGTTTGGTTTGAAATTTCTATCTGATATATCTTCTTGGGATTTTAGTGTTAAAGGAAGTCTTGTGCCGGTGCCGGTTGCCTTCTCAATTATGTCTCTTGTTTATAATGGCACGCTACCGGTTATTGCCTCTAAGATTGAGCAGAAGGTTGGTATAAGGATTGGAGTACAGGAACTCGGAATTTCTGAAACCTTTTGGGATATGTTTGACCCTTTGAAAATTTTCGACCGCAATTCATTTAGTTTAATGTTAGATCTAGAAGGCGTTGCGCGTTTGATGACTGACTACATGTCAGTGGATTGGAATAACACAAACGATTTTGATGGTTTAGCTGAAGTGCTCGCGGTGTCCATTAATGAATTTGTTGTGTCAGGACTTGGCGCAGAATTTTCAGCAGACGGTATGTTTACTTTTGACAATGATGATCACGTCACATTTGAAGGCATTCCTCGCCCAGAGGGGGATATTAGGCTTTCAGTCAAAGGTTTGAATGATGTGCTTCAGAAAATGAGTACTACGGGCCTTATCGGGTCCGAGGAAGTAATGGGAGCGAGGATGTTGATGGGAATGTTTACAGTTCCAATAGGAATGGATGAACTCGAAGCAGAGCTGTGGATTGATCCAACGGGTGTTGTCTATGCCAACGGACAGCGTATTAGATGAAGTATATAAGACTTAATGTCTTAGAGCTGGCAACCCTACACCAGCAGCTTCAAACCCGCCATCTACCGATAGTACTTGGCCAGTGATAAATGATGCTTCATCCGATGCTAAGAAATAAATAGCTGCGGCAATTTCTTCTTCATTTCCATAGCGATTTAGTGGAATTGCATCGTGGTACGCATCGATAATATCTTGAGTATGTACAGCCATTGCCAACTTAGTTCGCACAGGTCCCGGCGCTACGCAATTTGCTCGTATGCCGTATTCGCCCAATTCAACTGCCTGTTGTTTACTCAGCTGCATGACAGCTGCTTTTGAAGTGCCATAAGCTACCCGCAGTGTGGAAGCCCGTAAGCCCGAAATGGAGGCGATGTTTACAATACTTCCTTGCGCCTTTTTAAGGTGAGGAATTAGGGCCTGAGACAAGTAGAACATTCCATCAAGATTTGTGTCCATGACCCGGCGCCAGCTTTGTGCGGAAGAGGTTTCAATGCCACCAAATTCTGCAACGCCTGCGTTGTTTATTAAAACTGCTAAGCCATCGCAGAGTTTTTCGATTTGTTTGACCACACACTGTGCGGTCTCTTGGATAGATATATCGAAATGCAAGGCTTTAGCTCCATCAACTTCTTTGACTTTTTCGTCTAAAGCGTAACGGTCTCTGTCAAGCATAAATACTTGGTATCCATTTTGGGCAAATTTATGCGATGTGGCAAGCCCAATGCCACGTGCAGCGCCAGTAATTAAAGCAGTTTTTGACATTTTAAAAAATTTCCTCGTCTACAAAGATTGCAGTGCTATTTTTAAGGTACTTAAGAGCTCGTTACGAGCACTTGCACTTTGGTAAACGGTTCGTTACCCCTCGAAAGTATTTATTGGAAGTCACATGTTGGAATCAACAAAAACCTTATCCTTAGAAAAATTGGCGTCTGAATTATTAAGCGTTGCAAAGGAAAATGGTGCGGAGTTTGCAGATGTTTTGGTTGCTTCTGGTTTTTCTAGCAGTGTTTCAGTGCGTGATGGAACCTTAGAGCTTTCTGAAAGATCTGAAGGTTTAGATTTGGGCTTGCGAGTTTTTCTTGGTAAAAGGCAGGCGATTGTTTCTGGATCGGACATTCGGGCGGAGACTATTTCTAAAATGGTAGAGCGCGCTGTCGCGATGGCAAAAGAGGCTCCGGAGGACCCCTATTGTGGAGTGGCATCTCCAGAGGAATTTGCCACAGTTTGGGAAATTACAGATTATGACTTGTGCGACCCATCAGACGAGCCCAGTGCCGAAACACTGAAAACTGATGCATTGGCCGTTGAAAATGCTGCCATGGAATATGGTGGAATTAAGCAGGTTAGTGATGCATCAGCCAGCTACTCTAAAAGCGATATCTTTCTGGCAACCAGTACAGGATTTTCTGGAAGCTACGCAAAAACGTCAAGGGGATTGAGCTGTGTTGCAATTGCTGGAACCGAGCTTGGTATGGAACGAGACTATGATTATGATAGTCGGGTTTACGGTGTAGACCTGCGATCAGCAGATGACATTGGATCGGTAGCCGCAGAACGTGCGCTGGCTCGTCTCGAACCGCGTAAGCCTGAAACTGGTTCTTTTCCAGTCATTTTTGATCAACGGGTTGCAGCAAGCCTGATTGGTCATTTATTAGCTGCTTCAAACGGCGCTTCAGTAGCGAGAGGGTCTTCTTGGCTCCGGGATAAACTTAAAGAACAAGTCTTGCCAACTGATATGTCGCTCTTGGAAGAACCAATGCGTCCGCGGATCGGCGCATCGCGACCTTTTGATGCGGAAGGGTTGCCGAAACGAAATCGTGTTATCGTTAAGGACGGTATTTTGCAAGGCTGGACACTGGACCTTTCGTCGGCACGCAAGTTGGGAGTGAAATCTACTGGCAATGCAGTCCGTTCGCCTAGTTCGCTACCCAGCCCGCAAGTAGGTAATGTAACGTTAAGTGGTGGTTCAAAATCCCGCGATGAATTGCTTGTAGAAATGGGGTCTGGATTACTTGTAACATCGATGATCGGTTCAACAGTCAATCCAAATACAGGGGATTACTCGCGAGGCGCCGCTGGCCATTGGGTGGAAAATGGTCAAATCTCGTATCCCGTAAGTGAATGTACGATTGCTGGGAATTTAAATGATATGCTACTTAGTCTTGTTGCTGCGAATGATGCGCGTGCGTACGTTTCCTGGCGGGTTCCCTCGCTGCTGGTCGAAGGGATGAAAATTGCTGGAAAATGATCTCATGCTTCTTGTTGAGGCAGCCAGAAGAGCGTCAAAAATTGCCTTGCCCTTGGCCGGTGGCGCAGCAAAATCTTGGGAAAAAAGAGGTAACGAAGGCCCGGTCACAGAAGCAGATCTTGCCATAAATCAAATGTTGTTAGCGTTTTTGCGTTCAGAACGGCCAGATTACGGTTGGTTGTCCGAGGAGAGCGAAGACGATCCGTCACGTTTGGAAAAGCACTCTTGCTTTGTAATCGACCCAATAGATGGTACCAGAAGTTTTATGAATGGAGACAACACATGGGCGCATTCCTTTGCTGTGACTAAAGATGGACTGCCTTATGCCGCTGTCGTTTACTTACCCGCGTTTGATTACCTCTATGCAGCGCAACTTGGTAAGGGAGCTTTTTTAAATCACAAGCCTATCTCGGTCAGCACGCAAAGAGCGCTTGACAATGCAAATGTACTTGCTGCACGCCCAGCACAGCAGGCACAATTTTGGAGGAACGCAACTGTTCCAGGTTTTACAAGGCATCATCGGCCTTCTCTCGCTTACCGGCTCGCTTTGGTTGCAGAGGGTAGGTTTGATGCAATGATAACTTTCCGTAACAGTTGGGAGTGGGACATCTGCGCCGGCGCTCTTATCGCGGCAGAGGCTGGTGCAATCGTGTCTGATCGAACGGGACGAAAGCTCAGTTTTAACCAAAAACGCCCCTTAACAAAGGGAGCTATTGCTGCTGCTCCGTTGCTTCACAATGACATAATAAAGCGATCAGATGCGCATTAGCGGCTGTATGAGACGGTGGAACACTTTTCGGAATTTCAACGGTGCCTCTGTAACCGCTAGACAAATGCAAGGTCTGCCATCCGTTGCAACTGGAGTGTGATTTGTCGAACCGTCAGCAATTTCGATGTCGCCCTTCGCGAAATACTCATTTTCATCCGCAAATGCCCCATCAAGAACTAAGGTCATTTCTATACCATCGTGACTGTGATCAGGAACCTCGGTTCCAGGAGGAATGTAAAGTAGCCGGGCGGTGGCTTCAGTAGAAGTTGTCAATATTGATTGCTTGACACCCATCCCAATCGGCTGCCAATTGATTTGGGCTAAGCTACGCCCGATATAATCAGTCAAAGGAGCAGGAAGATCAGATTGAATTTTCGTTGGTTTATCTGGCACGACAGGCATAGATTTAATTTTATCTAAAGTTCGTGCAAAGGCGTTATCCGACATCGCCACCGTAGAATTGTTTTCCAAAAGCGCTCCGCCCACCGCATTAAAACTTTCTAGCGTACTTCTACAGATGTCACACATTGATACATGTGTTGCGACAGCAATAGAAAATGCTTCCGGCAGGTTGCCCGTTGAGTAAGCCATTAACAAATCGTCACTCACATGGTGTTTTATGCTGTCTATCATTTCATTATCACTTCATAGAATGGCGCAGGCGGTCAAGTGCTAACCTTATGCGAGATTTTATAGTCCCTAAAGGTAACCCTGTCTCTGCGGCAATTTCACTGTGCGACATGTCGCTAAAATAAGCGCGCTCAAGCAAAAATCTTTGCTTCTCTGGCAAATTTTCGATGGCTTGACCCAATTTCGCAGTCTCTTGTTGAAGCCCTATAACGGCTTCCTGATCCGGCTCGTGTTCCGGACCCCAACCTAAATCTTCAGGTTCAGGACGCTTTTGTTTTCTTATAGCATCAATCTTTTTGTTTCGAGCTATGGTGAAAATCCAAGTGGAGGCACTAGCCCGAGTAGGGTCAAATAAATGTGCTTTATTCCATATTGTTGACATAACTTCCTGCACACACTCTTCTGCCATTGCGTTGTCAGTTCCCGATTTCATCAAAAAACCTTTGATCTTTGGAGCGAAACTATTGAAGAGCCTTTCGAAAGCCTTAACATCTTGATTAACTTTAATTAGTTCAAGGTCTCGCGCCCAAGTTTCAACCTCGTTTCTTGTTTTTTTACCCACCGATCGACACTCATTGCTAGATGTTTCGCCCGAATGACGCGTACCACAAGCCTTTCGCAAAGGCGAGCTTTGGTGTCGTATCGGCTGTATCTCTACTAACATCATACTTTAAATACGACGTTTTTAAATTTATGGATCAAAAATTGTTTTTTTATTTCTTTTCATCTGCTTTCATCCGTTCAGCGTACACATTCTAAAAAAACGGAGATTGCTCATAAATATGATAGCTGCTCATCCAAAAACCCGTAAAATTGCGATAATAGGTGGAGGAATTTCCGGAATGTCCGCAGCCTATGCTTTATCCAAGAATAGTCGCGTAACTTTATTTGAGGCATCAAGTCGGTTAGGAGGCCATGCAAAAACGGTTCTTGCAGGTAAGTCGGGCGCACAGCCTGTTGATATGGGATTTATAGTCTTCAATCATGCGAATTATCCACTCCTTACATCGTTGTTTGAAGAATTGTCCGTTCCCCTAACAAAAAGTAACATGAGTTTTGGTGCATCGGTACGATCTGGTCGTCTAGAATACGCGCTTGCCAATGTAGACGCAGTATTTGCGCAGCGAAAAAATGCTTTTGACCCAAGATTTTTAAGAATGTGCTTAGATATTTTGAAATTTAATTCTCAGGGCCTTAGAGTGGCACAAAAGGGAAATTTTACAATTGGAGAATTTTTATCCGAGCTGGGCACTGGCAAATGGTTTCGAGATTATTACCTTCTACCTTTATCAGGTGCAATCTGGTCGACTCCCAAAGAGCAAATTATGAATTTCCCTGCCAAATCTATGATGCAATTTTTCCAGAATCATGCTCTTCTAGGCATCAGTGGTCAGCACCAGTGGTATACAGTTGACGGCGGATCCATGCAGTATGTGCGGCGACTCCAAGCCCGTTTATTAGCGCAAAGTGTAGATATTCGCCTTTGCGCACCAGTATACAGCGTTCATCGTGATGAAGCTAAAGTAAACATCAGGCCTAAAGGTGGAGCAAGGGAAAGTTTTGACGAAGTAATCTTTGCGACGCATTCTGATGTCACTTTGGGATTGTTGGCAGATGCTCGACCACACGAAAAAGAATCTCTAAGCGCAATTGGTTACCAACCTAATGACGTAGTATTGCATTGCGATATATCCGTGATGCCTAGTTCAAGAAAATGCTGGTCAAGTTGGGTGTATACTGAACGCTCGGGACGCGCGTCAGAACATTTAGATCTGACTTACTGGATGAATTCTCTACAACCGATTCCAAAAAATGATCCGTTATTTGTTACTTTGAATTCAACGAAAAATATTCAGGATGAGCTAATATATGAGCAGACGACAATGCGCCATCCAGTTTATGACGCAGCAGCTTTGGAAGCGCAAAAGGCAATCGCAGCTCGAAATGGTGAAAATAATACGTGGTTTTGTGGGGCTTGGATAAAAAACGGTTTCCACGAAGACGGTCTAGCAAGTGCTTTGGACGTGGTACATCAACTTGAAGTTCGTGCCGCAATGACACTGGCAGCCGAATGAATAGGGTTGAATACATAGAGGGGTGGACATGGCACGGTCGTAAGGGTGATCTTGAAAATGCTTTTCGCTACAGTGTCGACTATGTGCTTTTTGATGCAGAAAAAAATACGCAGGCCCCGACACTTTTCACCCGCAATACCGGTTGGCTCTTTTCGGTCTATGATGAAGACCACGGTGGGGCACCGAAAAACGGTAAAGGCGTAGAGTGGGTTAAAGAGGTTCTTGAAAGTCACGATATCACGGTGAAAGGAAAAATTTTGCTTTTGGCGCAGCCCCGAATACTGGGTCATGTGTTTAACCCGGTGAGCTTTTGGCTATGCCATCATCGCAATGGTGATCTACGCGCTGTAATCGCGGAAGTAACAAACACCTTTGGGGACCGACATGCGTATTTGTGTCATCACGCTAATCAACGCCCCATTCTGCCAGTGGATAAGCTAACAGCAAAAAAAATTTTTCACGTTTCTCCATTTCAACCCATTGCTGGTGAGTATGAGTTCAGGTTTGATGTAGGTCCAGAGAAGATAGGCATCTGGATTGACTTGAAAATTCCAGGTGGTGGATTGATGGCGAATCTTGTTGGTCCAAGAAAATTTCTGAGGACAACTGATATCGTGAAGGCCCTTGTAAGAAGACCATTTGGGTCTCGCCGTGTATTGGGACTAATCCACTGGCAGGCTCTAAAGCTTTGGATCAAAGGTGCAAAGTACCGAAAGCGGCCGATACCCCCGAAATCTGGGGTGTCTTTGTGAGCGTATCGCGCCCATTTTCTCTCCCTTCTTATGCCTTGTTTGCCGCAATGTTGGGAATGGCAGGGTTACCCATTTATATTCACGCACCGAAATATTTCGTAGACACCTATGGAGTAAGTTTAAGTCTCTTGGGAGTAGCTCTTTTTGGTCTGCGGTTGATCGATTTGTTGCAGGACCCGTTGCTTGGGCATTTGGCCGAAAAAACCCTGAAGTTTCGATCCAAGCCGGTTTGGATTTCAGGCATTTTAATGTCTTTGGGAATGTTCGGACTTTTTGCCGTGCCGGCGCCGATTTCACCGGTTATTTGGTTCTCGGTAACAATGGCAGTGCTCTTCACTGGGTTTAGTTTCCTGTCAATTAGATTCTACTCCCAGGGCGTGACAAGTTTTGGCTCATCTGGCCAACTTCATTTGGCACGCTGGCGTGAAACTGGAAGCCTTTTAGGGGTCTGTTTGGCTGCGATGGCACCAACACTTCTTTTGTATGTATCGCAGAACGCATTTTCGCTTTATGCGCTTTTATTTTTAGGCGTTACTCTAGTAGCACTTTTTGTAATGCAATCTCACTGGTCGGCTGATGCGCGAGGTATGCAAAACAAAGCATCAACACACATTTGGTCAGACCGGTTGATACGGCAAATGCTTTTTCTGGCAGTATTGAACACGGCACCAGTGGCTGTCTCATCAACGTTATTTTTGTTTTTTGTGGAAAGCAGACTTTTGGCTCCTGAAATGACCGGAATTCTCCTAATTATTTTTTTCCTATCGGCTGCCTTTTCCGCTCCGTTTTGGGCGTATTTAGCGGACCAATACGGAGCGCGCCGTATTTTATTGTTGGCCATGTTATTCGCCATCCATGCGTTCGTTTTCGCTTTTTTCCTTACAGAAGGTCAGACGTTTATTTTTTCTATAATTTGTCTGGCGAGCGGCGCAACGCTTGGAGCTGACCTGACGATCTTACCTGCAATATTTGCACGGCACTTGGCACAAACTGGAGGACGTGCAGAAATCGGTTTTGGGTTATGGAACTTTGCTTCGAAAATTTCTCTTGCCATTGCAGCCGTCATTGTGCTGCCAATGGTTGAGCTGTTTGGTTTTCGTTCAGGAATGGAAAATACAGAAAACGGTCTGCTTGCTTTAACTTGTGGATATGCTGTACTACCCTGTTTGCTGAAATTATTCGCCATTGGGTTTCTTCTGAGGCTTCGTTTTGAGGATATTCAGACATGAATTCGTTTAAAGGAAAGCGCTATTGGCTGATCGGTGCCAGTGATGGTTTGGGAGAAGCTTTAGCGCGTGAGATGAGCGCAGCTGGCTTTGAACTGGTGCTTTCTGCGCGTAATGTGGAAAAACTCGTTACTATCATCGAAAGCTTACCCAATAAGGCAACGGCAATCCCTTGTGATGTTGGTTCTCAGGAAAGTGTCGATGCTGCGATGGAGAAGATCGGTGATATTGATGGACTTGTTTTTCTAGCTGCCGCCTATTGGCCTATGTCAGCTCAGAATTGGGACAGTGAAAAATGCATTGAGATGATAAATGTCAATTTACTTGGTGCTTGCAGAATTTTAGCGCCAGTTGTCGATCGATTTACTCGGCATAACTTTGGCCATATTGTTATAACTGGGACCATAGCTGCGGTTAGAGGTTTGCCTTCGTCAATTGGATACACGGCTTCAAAAGCTGGACTAATGACTTTAGCAGAGTGCATGCAAATTGATCTTCAACATACCAAAATAAAAGTTCAACTTATAAACCCTGGGTTCATTGATACAAAAGCATCTGCAAAAAATAATTATAAGATGAGGGACGTTATGACACCAGTCGCTGCTGCCAAGGAAATGCTCAAATATATGTCAGGTAGTGGATTCTCTTATTCGTACCCAAAAACTATATTTACCAGTTTTATTCGCAGTCTTCAGTTTTTACCAAGTGCCTTACACTATAAAATATGGAGCTCTTTCGTAAAATCTCGATAACGATCAGCGCCAAAAATGATTAACGCACTTTGTCCAGTTGTGGTGTAGTATGATCCACAATCTCGAGATGCTGCACGAGTTTGCTGATTTCTTCCATCCAATTTGCCGCAAGCCCAATATCGCGTGGTGCGGCTTGCACCCCTGGGAAAAGCCGCCCCGCCAAAATGGCCTCAACAGCAAATGAAACTGGAAAGGATACTAAACGCGCCATCGCTGTACCCCGCTCGTCACCCCAAGCATCCATTACATAGGTTTTGTGCCAACAGGGTTCACCCTCTTGCTCAGCTTTAAGTCCAACGCAAAGGACAACACGATCTGGCTCACCTTCAGCATAAGCGTTTTCTGCCCAGAACTGTTCCGACATCTCTTGAATGCGTTCATCTCCGGATGGGCCGCTAAGGTCCTGCATCTCTTCAAAAACACATTCCCATGCTTTGGCCCAACCTTTTAACCGAAGCGTACCACGTACAAATTCTTTGACCTTCCACTTTGGGTCAAATTGGTATTGTTGCATGAAAGGTATTGAGTCACGATTTGGATAAACCTCGAAACTTTCTGGTTCTGGTAAGGGCGCCAAGTATAAACTGATTGCGTCCCATGGCTGTTCAACATCGAATTGTAAAAAATCTCGAATAGATTTTGATGGAGAACGTAGAGCTTTAAGCACTCCAGCTGGAGACCAACTGAATTTATAGCGAAATGGATTGGGCTTTTTAGGAATACCACCGCAATATGAAATAAAGGTCAGTGCATTTCCTTCAGTATTTTCTGAAGCGGCTCGATATTCTTCCACAAGTATGTGCGCCATCAAATGGTCGATTCCCGGATCAAGCCCAACTTCGTTCACGATGCAAACACCTGCTTCGTTGGCGCGATTCTCAAGAGCCCGCATCTCTGGCGCAATATATGAAGAGGATACGAAATGCACTTTGTGCTCAATAGCAATTTCTGCGAGCGGAACGTGCCAGTCTCCCGGCAGCATGGAAACGATCACATCGCCTGCCACTAGTGTTGATTCAAGAGACGCTATATCAAATGCGTGGATATTAGTTGTGACATCTCCAACAGCTGTCACGGCTTTTTCAACGGTTCGATTCCAAACGCAGACATTGTTTCCATCCGCTATGAGCTTGCGTAGTCCTGGAACCGCTGATAAACCTGTTCCACACCAGTGAATAGTCATATCTCCTCCCCCTTTATATGTTTTTCAAAAGTGGCTCTTGCACGCCCCCAGACATTTTTCCCAAGATTGTCGATTTCCATGAGGTAAGGCAATAGCTGGTCTGCAAAATCTTTGGAGCTTTCTAAAGGCAAAAGTGAGGGCAGATTGTCAATAGCTACTATATCAAGTGGAGGTTTATCCACTACTCGCACTGCCGGCTCTATCCAATTGGTAGCCGAATTATAGAGCGGGATAGGATTATAGTCACTGTCCGGATCGCAAGCTATATCGCCAATCACGCTCAATTTCCGTGGACCATTTGCAAACTCAGGTGAGACGAACACTGGTGTCCCAGGACGCGCTACAATACTGTTTATCAAAATTTCATGGTCCAAAATTTCTGGGAAGGGTCCGCCCTGTTGGGTTTCTTCTATGTCCCATTCAGTGACTTTAACACCAAGGGCTTTGTAAAGGTCAAGCGCCCCTGAACCGACACGCCCTAAAGCACCGATAACAATTGTGTTGGGCAGTTTTGCCTTCGCATGTCTCACATCGGCTTTCAGCTCTTTGACCAGCGTACTTTGGTTTGCATAAGATGACAAAAACCCGCAGATACCCCCTTTTTGTTGTTCAATCCAACATTTCATGGAAACAGCGGCACCTACATAACCCGCCCAATATCCGAAAGCCGCAACACGCCGACCTGTTTCATCTACGAGATATTCTAAATCATAAAGCGACCCGTTACCTTTTTTGAAACGTTGCAAAAGTGCCTGCCCGTTGTGCTGGCCCTTAAAGGCATGACCGAACATAATGTGTCTGTGTTGCAATGGTGTATTTATCTCAGGTAATTCTTTTAGTCCAAATATGATGGCGTCCTTCGGCGCATCCTTCCAACTGTTCTCGAGCGCGATGTTGCAGCCTGCCTTTTTATATTCGGCAATCCCAATAATGCGGTTGGTACTTTCTTCCACAGTAATGGCAAAGCCTTTGTTCAATAGAGCCCTAGCTCCAGCGGGCGTTATACCAACTCTGTCCTCGTTGGGGCGTTGTTCAGAGCGAACCCATAGATGTGTCATTAGTGCACCTCTTAAATGAATGTACGTGCGAGAGCCCAATCTGGACGGTCAAGATGTGGTGTTGCGCAGAATAGCGTGGGTGTCAAATCACCACAAATTAGTTCAAAACGGTTTAGACTTGTATGTGATAGACTAAGTAAAAGACTTGCTCTTTTTTCCACTGGAACACTCAATAGATTGCCGACGAGAGATGCAATAACGCCACTGGAAGACACAAGTAGGGCCTTTTCTTCTTTTCCCGAAATCTCAGTCGCAATCTCTAAGGTACGTTGAGAAAAATCTTCAAATGTTTCTCTACTTGAGGAAATTTTGTTTTCTTTCCAGTAGGTCATCAAGGTATATATTTGCACTTTGAATTGATCTTGGTTCGTGGGGTATGGGATACCAAGGCGGTGCTTTAGATCGTGAGTTAAACCGAAATAATCAAATTCGTTTAAACGCTTATCTATTACATGTTCAACCTGACGCCGATTTATGCCAGATGTTGTATCTTTCTGCCGCCTTAAATTGCCTGAATAAATGCGGTCAAAAGTTAGTCCAATGCAGTCAAAATACTCACCAAGCCATTTGGCTTGCTGATGCCCAAGCGTGCTGAGATTATCGTATATATCATGGTCCGCAGCACCAGTATTGGCCTGACCGTGACGTATTATTATGACCTGTGTCATTATGATTTGCCTCTGTCTTTGAACACTGTAATGAGCACATTTTACCAAGATTTGAAACCTATTTGGTGGCGCTCTAGGGGTGAATCTGCACAGAGAACTTAATTTCCCTCTGCTTACTTAGAAGACAAAAATTCTGATGTCCCTTATTATTTCTGGCGTAAATTTGTGTTTATGCGCCGGGATTATCCATGTGAAAAGCTTAATTTATGGTCTAGGAGAACTGTGCAATTGGGAGGCAGTTTATGCCTAGTACAATTAGTATTACGCTAGATGGTGTGAGTGTTGAGGTTGATCGCGGTCTGACTATTTGGGAGGTATCGAATGGTCGTGGACTTATGATCCCTCATTTGTGCCACAAGCCTGCGCCTGGATACCGGCCTGACGGGAATTGCCGTGCTTGTATGGTAGAGGTTGAAGGGGAAAGAACGCTTGTAGCCTCCTGTATTCGGGAAGTTAGCGAAGGTATGGTTGTTTCGACCAACTCAAAACGCGCAGAAAATGCGCGTAAGATGGTTGTCGAAATGTTATTGGCGGATCAACCGGAACAACAGGCTGCCCATGATAAATCCTCCCATCTGTGGGAGATGGCAGAGCTGAATGGTGTAAGCGACAGCCGACTTCCTGCACTTGAGAAAGATCGTATCCCGCTTCTCGATGACAGCCATGTAGCTATGCGGGTCAATCTAGATGCCTGTATTCAATGTGGTCTTTGCGTACGTGCTTGCCGTGAAGTACAAGTTAATGATGTTATCGGCATGTCGGGCCGTGGGCATGATGCCTATCCAACCTTTGATTTTGCTGATCCTATGGGAGACAGCACCTGTGTGGCTTGTGGTGAGTGCGTACAAGCCTGTCCTACGGGAGCTTTGATGCCTGCGACTGTGCTGGACGATGCTCAGGTTGGGGATAGTGCGGATTATGATCGTGAGGTGAAAAGCGTTTGTCCTTTCTGCGGTGTAGGGTGCCAAGTGTCTCTGAAGGTCAAAGATAATAAGGTGAAATTTGTTGAAGGCATTAATGGTCCAGCTAACGAAGGGCGACTTTGCGTTAAGGGTCGGTTTGGGTTTGACTATATCCATCATGAGCATCGGTTGACGAAACCACTTATTCGCAGAGAGGATGCACCGAAAAAGGGATTGAACGTTGATCCATCGAACTGGCAAGCGGTTTTCCGTGAAGCCAGCTGGGATGAGGCGCTTGACTTCGCAGCAGATGGTTTAAAAAACCTCAAAGACCGTTTTGGTGGTGCATCGGTTGCAGGATTTGGTAGCGCAAAATGCACTAACGAAGAAGCCTATCTTTTCCAGAAATTCATCCGTCAGGGTTTTGGCCACAATAACGTGGATCACTGCACGCGACTATGCCATGCCTCATCTGTTGCTGCGCTCATGGAAAATGTTGGTTCAGCTGCGGTGACGGCAACTTTCAACGAAATTGAAAATGCGGACGTTGCGATTGTGATCGGTGCGAACCCGATTGAAAATCACCCGGTTGCGGCGACCTATTTCAAGCAATTTACCAAGCGCGGTGGTAAACTGATTGTCATGGATCCGCGTGGTCAGGCACTCAAGCGATACGCTTCTCACATGCTGCAATTCCGACCTGGAGCAGATGTATCAATGCTCAATGCGATCATGCATGTGATCGTGGAAGAAGGGCTTTATGACCAGCAATACATCGAAGCATACACAGAGAACTGGGAAGCTGAGAAAGAGCATCTCAAAGATTTTATGCCGGAAAAGATGGCGGAGCTTTGTGGTATTGAAGCTGATGTGCTGAGGGATGTCGCTAGAACATTTGCTGGAGCACAAGCTGGCATGATATTTTGGGGTATGGGGGTATCCCAACATATTCACGGTACAGACAATAGCCGGTGCCTTATCTCTTTAGCACTTATGACGGGTCAGGTTGGTAGACCAGGGTCAGGGCTCCATCCGCTCAGAGGCCAAAACAACGTCCAAGGTGCTTCTGATGCAGGATTGATTCCGATGTTTTTGCCTGATTACCAGACAGTCACAAATGATGGGGTACGAAGTGCCTTTACATCTGTTTGGAATTCTGGAGATTTTTCCCCTGAAAAAGGGCTGACGGTGACTGAGATTATGGACGCAGTGCATGACGGTCATATCCATGGCATGTATATTTTGGGCGAAAATCCAGCCATGTCGGATCCGGATGTCGAACATGCCCGAGATGCACTTGCTAAGCTTCAGCATTTGGTTGTGCAGGATATTTTTCTTACGGAAACTGCAAACTACGCAGATGTGATCCTACCAGCCAGTGCATTTGCGGAAAAAAGTGGAACAGTGACTAACACGAACCGTCAGGTCCAAATGGGTCGTCCGGCTGTGTCACCGCCTGGAGACGCAAAAGAAGACTGGTTGATTGAGGTGGAATTGGCCAATCGCCTGGGCCTTGGTTGGGGTTACCAAAGTCCGGCTGATGTCTTTGCAGAAATGAAACTCAACATGCGTTCGCTTGATAATATAACTTGGGATAGGCTCGCGAATGAAAATGCGGTCACTTATCCATCTTTATCCGAAGATGATCCTGGTCAAGCGATTGTGTTTGGGGATGGCTTCCCGCGTCAGGATGGACGGGCGCGCTTTACACCTGCCAGCGTAATTGCACCGGACGATACGCCCGATGCCGATTATCCCATGATCCTCACCACCGGACGCCAATTAGAGCATTGGCATACGGGCTCTATGACTCGTCGCGCGAGCGTTCTGGATGCGGTTGAGCCAGAGGCTAATTGCTCCTTACACCCCAAAACACTAAGGGACATTGGAGTTGAACCTGGTGGACATGTGAGGCTAACGACAAAGCGTGGTAGTATCGTTGTGATGGCTCGTGCCGATCGTGCGGTTTCTGAAGATATGGTTTTTTTACCATTTGCCTATGTTGAGGCAGCAGCTAATATCTTGACAAATCCTTCAGTA